>NZ_QAIJ01000336.1:0-1407 GCF_003060985.1 Stenotrophomonas sp. HMWF023 | reverse complement strand
TTTTTTGACTTCCCTCCTTTAGGCGCTATTTTTTGCTGAGGCCGGCTATACCACGAGTGCGATCTGCCCGCGCCTGCACTAGCTCCAGCCCCCCGACCAGAATTACCTGGGGGCCGAACGACGACCGGAGGCCGAGCGAGTACGCAACCGGGACAGAGACCAAGCGAATCATCCCTTTCCATGGGACCGGATTCAGCGTAGGCGTAAGTGCTGATCCCACCACTAAGGCCAATCGGATCATTCTGCGAGTACCGCCCCACCTCCGGTTCGTACTCCCGCTGGTAGTTGTAGAACAGCCCACTCGCATCGGTCGCCTGCTGGCCCGGGAAGCGCAGCGCCAGATCAAACGCCACACCATCACCATCGGGGTCATTGGCCGGTGCCTGATCGCCAAACACCTCACTCTTGTTGCTCCACTCCCATAGCGCGACATCGCGCACAGGGTCGATCACCACACGCGGTGTACCCAGATGATCGGGCTGGATGTAGGCCAGCTCCGGCACGCCTGCAGTTGCTGTCTGGATCAACGCCACCGGGTAGTTGTCCAGCCAGATCGCCTGCTGCTGCGCCTGCCCGGCGGCCGAATAGTTGCCAACCCACCGCCCGGCTTCGTCATAGACCGTGACCTGCGCATCGCCACTGGCCGGCGCACGCAGCACGCGCTCACCGCGATGGTTGTAGCCGTAACTCTCCACCACAGCAGCACCCTGCTTCACCGCACTCATGCGGTTGGCATCGTTGTAGGCAAACGTCTTGCTGCCGATGCTGGTGGTATTGCCTGCGGCATCCTGGTTGCGCGCCTGACCGTCCACGGCAATCAGGCGATGGCTGTCAGCCGGATAGGTATAGCTTGCGGTTCCGGCCGACGTGGTCAGTGAGGTACGGTTGCCGGTGGCGTCGTAGCCGTAGGTTTCAATCGGAGTACCCGTGGCGCCATCCTGGGTCTGGGTCAGGCGGCCGAGTGTGTCGTAGGCGTATCTGGCCAGCACCTCGGAACCTGCACCGCTCTTCAGCTCGGTGATCGAACCGACGGGATCGTAGCCATAGCCCAGTGACAGACCGCCTGCCGCGGGGTCATGCACCGCCTGCGGGCGGTAGTCCAGATCCAGCGGGCGCTGCAGTTGGCGCCCATTGCCGTAGGTCCAGCCGGTCGCCGGCCCGAAGGCTGCATAGGTCACGTTGTTGACCACCACCTGCCGGGCCTGTCCCGGGCGAGTCAGCCCAATCAGGCTGATACGACCCAGGGCGTCGCGTGCGTAGTCCGCCACATTTCCGTCCGGGTAGGTCAATGCGGTCAGGCGACCAGATTTACTGTACGCATAGCGCAGTGTGCTGGCCACGCCATTGATCGTCTGCACCTTGCGGGTGACCTGGCCGAAGCGGTCATGGCAGTACACGGTGCTGCCA
>NZ_QAIJ01000079.1:0-21475 GCF_003060985.1 Stenotrophomonas sp. HMWF023 | reverse complement strand
GGCGGTGGTGGCGGCCGTTCCGGTGGCGGCGGCGCCTCGGGGGGCTGGTGATGATCCAGCGTCTCTGCAGGCATCTGTTTTCGCCATCGGTACGCCGGGCGTTTCCGCCGGCCACGCTGCAGGCGATCACCGAGGCAATCGCCGCAGGCGAGCAGCGCCATGGCGGCCAGGTGATGTTCGCGGTCGAGGCCGATCTGCCGCTGCACGCGCTGTGGCACAAGGTGACCCCGCGGCAGGCGGCCGAGCATGCCTTCGCTCGCCTGCGCACCTGGGATACCACCCACAACAACGGTGTGCTGATCTACCTGCTGCTGGCCGACCATGCCATCGAGATCGTCGCCGACCGCGGCCTGCAGGGGCGGGTCGCGCCCGAGCAATGGCAGCGGGTCTGCACCCACCTGCGTGAGGGTCTGCGCGGCTCTCAGCCGGTGGCGGCGCTGCGCGATGCCATCGACGAGGTTTCCACCCTGCTGGAAGGGCACTTTCCGGCCTCGGCGCGGTCCGATCAGGACGGCCTGCCGGACACGCCGCAGATCCTGGGCTGAAGCCCGGCAATCGCGTGACCGGGGCCGCCGCGAGGCCGCTCCCGGGCGGCGCTAGAATATCGGCATCCCTGCAAGGCGCCCTTCATGATCTATTTCCACGACATCGACCCCATCGCCCTCTCGCTGGGACCGATCAAGGTGCACTGGTACGGCATCATGTACCTGCTCGGCTTCACCGCCGCCTGGCTGCTGGGGCGCAAGCGGATCGCCGACGGGCGCCTGCCGGGCGTCGATGCCAACGGTTTCTCCGACCTGCTGTTCTACGCCATGCTCGGCGTGGTGCTGGGCGGCCGCATCGGCTACATGCTGTTCTACGCGCTGGGCGATTTCCTGCACAACCCGCTGCTGCTGTTCAAGGTGTGGGACGGCGGCATGAGCTTCCACGGTGGCCTGCTGGGCGTGATCGCCGCCTGCTGGTGGTGGTCGCGCAAGCACGCATTGCACTTCTTCGACACCATGGATTTCATGGCGCCGCTGGTGCCGCTGGGCCTGGGTTTTGGCCGCGTCGGCAACTTCATCGGCGCCGAGCTGTGGGGCAAGTACACCGACGGCAGCTGGGGCGTGGTGTTCCCGTCCGGCCTGCCGGCGCCGCTGAACCAGCTTGACCACGCTACCCTGCAGTCGCAGTTCGCCAGCGGTGCGCTGAATCAGTTCGCCCGCCATCCGTCGCAGTTGTATGAAGCGCTGCTGGAAGGGCTGGTGATGTTCGTGGTGTTGTGGACGGTGTCGGCCAAGCCGCGCCATCGCTATCTCATCGGAGGCCTGTTCGCGCTGCTGTACGGCATCTTCCGCTTCGCCGTGGAGTTCGTGCGCATGCCCGACAACGGCGTCTATGTGGCGTTCGGCTGGCTGACCAAGGGCCAGATCCTGTGCGTGCCGCTGATCGCCTTCGGCCTGGTGCTGCTGGTGCTGTCGCGCCGCGCGCCGGTGCTGCAGCCGCAGCCGCTGGTGGTCGCCGAGGGCAAGGCATGAAGGCCTACCTGGACCTGCTCTCGCACGTGCTCGAACACGGCGCGGAGAAGAGCGACCGCACCGGCACCGGCACCCGCAGCGTATTCGGCTGGCAGATGCGCTTCAACCTCAACGACGGCTTTCCGCTGGTCACCACCAAGAAGCTGCACCTGCGCTCGATCATCCACGAGCTGCTGTGGTTCCTGAAGGGCGATACCAACATCGGTTACCTCAAGGACAACCAGGTGCGCATCTGGGACGAGTGGGCCGACGAAAACGGCGACCTCGGCCCGGTGTACGGCAAGCAGTGGCGCAGCTGGGCCACGGCCGACGGTGGCAGCATCGACCAGATGCAGTGGCTGGTGGACGAGATCAAGCGCAACCCGGATTCACGGCGGCTGGTGGTCAGTGCCTGGAACGTGGGCGAGCTCTCGCAGATGGCGCTGATGCCGTGCCACAACCTGTTCCAGTTCTACGTGGTGGACGGCAAGCTCAGCTGCCAGCTGTACCAGCGCAGCGGTGACATCTTCCTCGGCGTGCCGTTCAACATCGCCAGCTACGCGCTGCTGACCCACATGGTGGCGCAGGCCACCGGCCTGGGCGTCGGCGATTTCGTGCATACGCTGGGCGATGCGCACCTGTATTCGAACCACTTCGAGCAGGCCCGCGAGCAGCTGTCGCGGGCGCCGCGCGCGCTGCCGACGCTGTGGTTGAACCCGGAGGTGACCAATCTGTTCGGCTTCCAGTTCGACGACATCCGCATCGACGGCTACGATCCGCATCCGGCGATCAAGGCACCGGTGGCGGTGTGAGTACGATGAAGCTGTCGATGGTGGTGGCGCTGGATCGCAACCGCGGCATCGGCCAGGGCAATGCCATGCCTTGGCACCTGCCGGACGACTTCAAGCACTTCAAGGCGTTGACCCTGGGCAAACCGATCCTGATGGGGCGCAAGACCGCCGAATCGATCGGCCGCGTGCTGCCGGGCCGGACCAACCTGGTGCTGACCCGCAGCGGCCAGGTGCCGTTCGAGGGGATGCGTGCGGTGGCCTCGCTGGACGAGGCAAAAGCGATTGCAGAAGGTGAGGGCGCCAGTGAGCTGTGCATCATTGGTGGTGGCGAGATCTTCCGCCAGCTGCTGGACCAGGCCAGTGATCTGTACCTGACCTGGGTGGATGCCGAAGTACCGGCCGACACCCACTTCCCCGAGCTGGACCCGGGTGACTGGCAGGAGGTGAGCAGCGAGCCGCATCCCGCTGACGAACGCCACGCCTACGCCTTCCGCTTCGTGCATTACGTGCGTCGCTGAGCGCGGCTTCCTGTAGGGCCGAGCCATGCTCGGCTGTCGTTGCTGGACATGGCGCGGAGCCGAGCATGGCTCGGCGCTACAGGATCGTTTACGGCATCCGGTAGTGGCCGATGATGGCGTGCTGGAACAGCAGGTTCTCTTCCCGCGTACCACGCGCGATGTTGTGCAGCACCAGCGGCGTGCCGTCGGCCAGGCGCCGGTCGGAGACGATGCCCACGTGCAGCAGGCCGTTGCCGTTGAGCTTCCAGGCAACGATGTCGCCGGCAGCGAAATCGCTGGCGCGCGCACTGATCGGCTGCTGCCAGCCCTGGCGATCGAACCAGCGCATCAGGTTGGGCACGCGCCGATGGTCGATGTTCCGATCCGGTCGTGACAGTCCCCACAGCGCCGGGTAGGCGCTGAAATCAGCGCGCATGTCTTCGTTCACGCGGACCTGCAGGTCCAGCCCCTGCGTACGCAGCGCGCGTATCACCACGTCAGTGCATACGCCGCGATCAGCGGGAACGTCGCCAGCGGGGTAGGCGAGCACCTGATAGGCAGGGTCGTAGCGGGTGGTGACGCCGATCTGCGCGCGGGCGGCAGCGACCAGCGGTGGTGAGGGTGTCGTTGCTGAAGCAGGGGCGGCGGCCTTGTCGGCGCCGGCGGTCGCTGGCGACGACGTGGGCTGGCAGCCGCTGGCCAGGGCCAGCGTCAGCAGCAGCACCGTCCATGGTGCGCGGTTGCCTGGCTTCATGCCGAAGGGGGCGTGCCGTTGTTGTTGTTGCCACCGCCACCGCCACCGCCACCACGGCGGCGGCGCCGACGCGGACCACGGTTGCCGGGGGCGCCGGCCGTTGCAGCGTTGCCGTTGCCCTGGCCGCTGTCCTTGCCTTGCCCTGCCACGCGCTCATGGGCAGGCCGTGCAGGCGGCCGCGCGTTGGCGACCGGTGCCGGCACGTCACGTCCCGGTACCTGCACCACACGCAGCTCATCGGTGTCGAGCCGGATCGCGGTGAGCTTGCCCCCCCACACTGCACCGGTGTCGATCGCGTGGATGCCCTGGGTGATGGTCAGGCCGAGCGCGGACCAATGGCCACAGACCACCTTGAGGTCGCGCTCGACCCGGCCCGGCACTTCGAACCAGGGATATAGCCCCTGTTCCTGGGTGCCCGGGGTGCCCTTGTCCTCGATGCCGATACGGCCGCGCGAGGTGCAGTAGCGCATGCGCGTCAGCACGTTGATGATCGCCCGCGAGCGCTCGTAGCCGGTCAGGTTCGGCGCCCAGCTGGGCTTGTCGCCGTACATGTTGCGGAACAGCTTGCGGTAGCCGGCGCCGTGCAGCTGCACTTCCACTTCGGCCGCATGCTTCTCGGCCATCTGCGTGGTCCACTTCGGCGCCAGGCCGGCATGCACCATCATCCAGCCCAGCTCGCGGTCCACGTGCACCAGTTTCTGCAGGCGCAGCCAGTCCAGCAGCACATCACGGTCTTCGGCCTGCACGATGCGCAGCAGGTCCGGGTTGACCTTGCGCTGTTCCTCTTCGGTGCGCGCACCGACGGCCAGCAGGGAAAGGTCGTGGTTGCCGAGCACCACCACGCTGTGTTCGCGCAGCGAATGCACCAGCCGCAGCGTTTCCAGCGACTGTCCGCCGCGGTTGACCAGGTCGCCGCAGAACCACAGGGTGTCCTGCGCCGGATCGAAGCGGATCTTTTCCAGCAGGCGCTGGGTTACGTCATAGCAGCCTTGCAGGTCGCCGATCGCCCATACACTCATCGTTCGGCCTCCGTGTCAGTGCAGGGTGCGCGGGATGGCCAGCACGAAGGGTGCGACCGGCGCGGCAAATTCGGTGCCATCGTCGGCCACCATGTCGTAATGGCCCTGCATCGTGCCGTGCTCGGTGCCGAGCATGACACCTGAGGTGTAATGGAAGTCTTCACCCGGGCGCAGTCGCGGCTGTTCGCCGATCACGCCATCGCCATCGACATGCTCGACACGGCCGTTGGCATCGGTGATGCGCCAATGGCGTGCGACCAGGCGCGCGGCAACGCGGCCCTGGTTGTGGATGCGGATCGTATAGGCGAACGCATAGCGACCGTCTTCCGGTGCGGATTGGTCGTCGAGGAAGCGCGGTGCGACTTCGACGGAGATGGCGTAAACGTCAGCGTCTTCCATACCAGCAGTGTAATCAGGAGGCATTGGCCAAAGCGATGAATTCAGCCACGTCCAGCTGTTCGGCGCGGGCGTCGGGACGCACGCCGGCGGCCACGAACTGCTCGGCGCTGACCACGTTGTTCAGGGCATTGCGCAGGGTCTTGCGGCGTTGGCCGAAGGCGGCCCTGACCACGTCGGCGAAGCGCTTGTGGTCCTTGATGTTGATGGTGGCCGGGTCGCGCGGTATCAGACGCACCACGGCCGAATCAACCTTCGGCGGCGGCCTGAACGCACCCGGCGGCACCACGAACAGCGAGGTCACCTCGCAGTAGGCCTGCAGCATCACGCTGAGGCGGCCGAACACCTTGCTGCCGGGACCGGCGGCCATGCGATCGACCACTTCCTTCTGCAGCATGAAGTGCATGTCCAGGATCACCGGCGCGTGTTCCAGCGCGTGGAACAGGATCGGCGAGGAGATGTTGTAGGGCAGGTTGCCGACCAGGCGGATCGGCTGGCCATCGGCAAGCTCGGTGAAGTCTACCCGCAGCACGTCGCGGTTGACGATGGTCAACTCGCCCAGCGGTTCGGCGGCGGCGGTCAACGGCGCGATCAGGTCGCGGTCGAACTCGATCACCGTCATCTTCGGGTGCACGCGCAGCAGCGGCAGGGTGATCGCACCCTGGCCCGGGCCGATCTCGACCAGGCGGTCGCCGTCCCTGGGATTGACCGCCATCACGATCTTGTCGATGTAGTAGCGGTCGGCAAGGAAGTGCTGGCCGAGCTGCTTCTTGGCCGGGGCGGAAAACACCGGGCCGGAGGGGGAATGCGGGGAAGTCATGTGCTCAGTGTACGTTGCCGCGCCAGCCGCGCACACAGCGTCGTGGCGGCCTGCAGGCTGGAAGGATCGGCAATGCCGCGGCCGGCAAGATCCAGCGCGGTGCCGTGGTCCACCGCCAGGCGCGGGTAGGGCAAGCCCAGGGTCAGGTTCACCGCCTGCTCGAAGCCGGAGTACTTCAGCACCGGCAGGCCCTGGTCGTGGTACATGGCCAGCACGGTGTCGAAGCCGGCCAGCTTGGCTGGCAGGAACGCGGTATCGGCCGGCAGCGGGCCGATCAGGTCCATGCCCTCGTCGCGCAGGCGCTGCAGCAAGGGGATGACCAGATCCAGTTCCTCGCGACCGAGGTGGCCGTCTTCACCGGCATGCGGGTTCAGGCCAAGCACGGCGATGCGCGGCGCGGCCAGGCCGAACTCGCGGCGCAGCGCGGCATGCACGGTGCGCAGCGTGTGTTCCAGACCGGGGGCGGTGATCGCATCGGCGACCTCACGCAGCGGCAGATGGGTCGTGGCCAGGGCAACGCGGACGATGTCGTTGGCCAGCATCATTACCACCTTCACCCCGGCCTGGTCGGCCAGCAGTTCGGTGGTGCCGCTGTAGGCGATACCGCCCTGGTTGATCACCGCCTTGTGCACCGGGCCGGTCACCACGCCGTGCAGTTCACCGGACAGGCAGGCCTGACCGGCACCCAGCAGGGCCGCAATCACTGCGCCTGCGTTGGCAGGGTCGGTATGGCCGAAACGGCTGGGGGTGCTGTTGGCGACGGCGCGCAGGCGCAGGTCGCCTGGGACGCGGGCATGCGCGTCCTCGGGCAGCAGCTGCAGGGGCAGGTTCAGCGCGGCAGCGGCCGCGCGCAGGGTGTCCGGGTCGGCGAATGCCAGCAGCCGGCAATCATCGCGCGGCTGCTGGACCAGTCGGACACACAGCTCCGGGCCGATCCCGGCGGGCTCGCCCGGTACCAGAGCGAGCTCGGGGAGCATGGCTCAGGACTGCGGAGGCGTGGCGGTATTTTCCGCCCGGTCACCGCTGCGGAAGCTGACGAAGGCTTCGCCACGCAGCTCCTGCAGGAAGCGGTTGTACTCGTCTTCCAGCTTGCGGCGACCGATGGTCTCGCGGACCTGGGCGCGCTGGTTGTCACTGCCGACGTCGGTCTGGCGGGTGCCCACGCGCTGCACGATGTGCCAGCCCGCATCGGTGCGGAACGGCTGGCTGACGCCGCCGTCCTGGATGCCCGACACCTGCTGGCCGAAGGCCGGGCCGAACGCGTCGGCCGGGAACCAGCCCAGATCGCCGCCCTGGCCCTTGCTGTTGGTGTCCTCGGACGATTCCTTGGCCACCTGCTGGAAGTCGGCACCGCCGACAACGCGGGCGCGCAGGGTATCGATCTTGGCCTTGGCGGCCGCATCGGACTGTGCATCGTCCACGCGCACCAGGATATGGCGGCCGTGGTACTCGGTGACAGTGTGGGTGCCTGCCGCCGCGCTGGCGTCACGCACTTCCACCAGCTTCAGCAGCTGGAAGCCGCTCGGGCCACGGATCGGGCCAACCACTTCGCCAGCCTTCATCTGCTGCATCGTCTGTGCGAACGCCGCCGGGATTTCATCCAGGGTGCGCCAGCCGAGGTCGCCGCCTTCCAATGCATTGGGGCTGTCGGAATAGCGAACGGCCGCCGCATTGAAGTCCAGTTCGCCCTTGTCCAGCAGCGCCTTCACGCCGTCGGCCTTCTTCTGGCCGGTAGCGATCTGCTCGGCGGTGGCACCGTCGGGCAGGGCGACCAGGATGTGTGCCAGGTGGAACTGGTTGCCGGCATCGGCCTGCTGCTTCAGGGCAGCATCGACCTCGCCTTCGCTGACGCTGATGCGGCTCTGCGCAAAGCTCTGGCGCAGGCGCTGCACGGTGATCTCGTCACGCACCGAAGCGCGGAAATCGTTGAAGTCGATGCCGTCATGGGCCAGGCGCTGACGCAGGGCGTCCAGGGTCGAACCGTTCTGCTGGGCGATGGCATTCATCGCCTGGGTCAGTTCCTGGTCACCGACATGGATACCGCTGCCCTGTGCACGGGCCACCTGCAGCTTGACCAGCACCAGGCGCTCGAGCACCTGACGGCTGAGCACATCATCAGGGGGCAGCTGGGCCTCGCGGCCGGCGTACTGCGCCTTGATGTTGGCGATCGCACGCTGGAGCTCGCTCTGCAGGATCACGTCCTCATCGACGACAGCAGCGATGCGGTCCAACGGCTGGGCCTCCTGCGCAAGAACCTGCAGGGGGGCGGACACGCTGGACACCGCCAGAAGCGATGCGAGGAGAACGGGGAAGCTCTTGGTCATGGGATCAGATTCGGATCGTAGTCATCGCGGGTCGCGCCGGTGTTGCTGGGCGGCACGAGATAGAGGTCGTCGCGGTTGTAGCCGAGGATAGCACGGCGCAAAGTGCGGTCCGTGTCCTGGCCGAGGGAGCTCAAGCCCTTGAGCACGAACTCGAGCTGGATGGAGTTGTTCATTTCGCCTTCGCGGTTGCGCACATAGCGGCGGGCCACGGCGCGCACGGCCAGGCAGCAGCTGTCCCACTGTACGCCACCGATGATCTCCAGCGGTTCCTTGTCCTGGATCGAATAGTAGTAACGGCCCACCAGGCTCCAGCGCTCGTTCAGCGGGTACAGGAACGACAGGTCGGCCTGTTCCAGCAGGGTGCGGTCGTGCTTGTTGGCGGTGGCCGGGGCGCCGGAATTGATGCGGTAGCGGTAGGTCAGGTTGACCACGCCGTCGTTGGACATCAGGTAGCGGGCACGCACGCTGGCCAGATCCTCGCGCTTGTACTTGGGATCCCACTGATAGGTGGCGCCCAGCGTCCAGCGGTCGTTGATCATGTAGTTGCCGTCGGCGATCCAGGCCGACTTGCCCTTCTCCACCGGCGCGCCACCGGGAGTCACGGACACCCGCGATTCGTCGAAGTACTGGATCTGGCCGATGGAGGCCGAGAAGCGCTCCTTGCCGGTGGTCTGGTCGATGAAGCGGGTACCCAGCGCCAGGGTCAGCTGGTTGGCGTCGTTCTGGCGATCGGCACCGGTATAGCGCGAATCGCGGAACAGCTGGCCCCAGCTGAAGGTGAAGTCGCGGGTATCGAAGATCGGCAGCTCGTCCTGGTTGCGGTAGGGCGTGCGCAGGTAGAACAGGCGCGGTTCCAGGGTCTGCAGGAACGACCTGCCACCGAGGGTGGTCTCACGATCGAAGAACAGGCCGGCATCGAGGCTGGCGATCGGCAGGCTGCGGCTGGGCGAGGTATTGCCGCGCAGCTGTTCCGGCGTGGCCGTGTTCGGATCGATGCCCTGCGAGACCAGGATGCTCCTGCGGGTGGCATCGGCCAGCCCGCGGTCCAGCTCGTAGCCGGTGTAGCGGTAGGCCAGCGTCGGGGTGATGTACCAGGCCGCGCCGCTGATCGGGAACGACACGTAGGGCTTCACATCCAGGCGCGAGCCGCCGTACATGCGCTGGGTCTGGCCGTTGCGCGTGTACTGCAGGTCGGGGCCCGCCTCGGCGCCGTACTTCAAGTTGATGTCGTCGTGGGTGAAGCGCACGGCCTCGGCGTAGACACCGGTCTCCAGCCACGGCAGCAGCGGCTTGTCCCAGTTGAGGAACAGGCGTGGCTGGCGGTTGTACGGCAGCGCGCTCTCGTTGAGGGTGTAGTCGGTCAGCTGCCAGCGGTCGGCCATGATGCCGGCCGTCCAGTTCTTGCCGGTGCCATACAGGCCGACGGTGCTCTGCAGGTTCGAGGCGGTGACGCCCACCAGGCGGTTGGCGAAGTCCTCCACGTAGCGCTCGTCGCTGACCCAGGCCAGGTTGGCACGGGCCTGCCAGTGGCTGTCCACGTTGTGGTAGCCACCGAATATCACCTGGCCGCGGTCGCGGTCGCGCAGCTTGTCGTTGGGCATGAACGCGGTGATCAGTTCGCCGCGGCCGCCTTCATAGAGGTAGCGGAACTCGTTGTCGAGCATCAGGCCGCGCCGGCTCATGTAGCGCGGGGTCAACGTGTCGTCGTAGTTCGGCGCCAGGTTGAAGTAGATCGGCTGTGCGTAATCGAAACCGTTGCGCCCGGACATGCCCAGCTGCGGGAACAGCAGGCCGGTCTTGCGCCGGTCATCGATCGGGAACTTGAAGTAGGGCGCCCACAGGATCGGCACCTTGCCGATCCGCAGCACCGCGTTGCGGGCGGTGCCGAAGCCCTCGTCGTTGTCGACTTCGATCTCCGGCGCGGTCAGCCGCCATACCGGCTGCGACGGGTCGCAGGTGGTGTAGGTGGAGCGGTGCATCTGCCCGACCGCGCCCTGCAGGTCGACCGATTCGGCTTCGCCATTGCCGCGGCGGGACACCAGCTGGTACTGGATGTCGGTGATCTTGTGGGTGTCGCTTTCCTGGTTGCCCTCGGCGCGCTTGGCGACCATCCGGATCGACGCATCCTGGTAACGGACGTTGCCGTCGGCGACGTAGTTGCCGCTTTCGGTATCGAAGCTGAGCTTGTCGGTACCCACGAACTGGTCGCCCCGGCGCAGCGCCACGTTGCCCTGATACTGCGGCACGGTGGTGGTGCCCAGCAGCTGGTCGCCCTCGATGTCGGTGGGCTGCTGCTCGCGCGCAGCGCTGGCGGCAGCCTTGTCCTGGCCGGGCACCGGCGTCGGCGCGTCGGTGAACGCAGGGATCACGTCCGTGGCCGGGCAAAGGCCCCAGTTGAGCGGCTTGTCATCAGCCCATGCCGGAAGGCAGACGGCGATGCTCAGGGGCAGGGGAAGCAGGCGGAGGGCTCGGCGCACGCGGTTCGGATTCGGGCGAAAACGGACGGTAGCTTGCCCCATCCCTTGCATAGGGGCAATGAAGGCCTCCCCGGATTGCCGGTTCGGGTTCATCCAGGCCCGTTGCCGGAAGGCGTCGCCATCAGTGCCTGCAGATGGGCCACGCTGCACTCGGCCAGGGCCTGCAGGTCGTATCCCCCCTCCAGCATCGACACCACCCGACCGGCGGCATGGCGGCGTGCCAGTGCGTGCAGTTCGCGGGTGATCCAGGCGAAATCGTCGGTCTCCAGCATCAGGTCGGCCTGCGGATCGCGCAGGTGGGCGTCGAAGCCTGCCGAGATCAGCAGCAGCTGGGGGCGGAAGTCGTCGATCGCCGGCAGCATCTCGTCGGCCCAGACGTTGCGGAAGCGGAAGCCGCCACTGCCCGGTGGCAGCAGGATGTTCATCAGGTTGCCGGCGCCGCGGTCACGGCGCAGGCCGGATTCGGGGAACAGTCCGGCCTGGTGGGTGCTGTAGTAGGACACCCGGGCGTCGTGCTGGAAGATGTCCTGGGTGCCATTGCCGTGGTGGACATCGAAGTCGACCACCGCGATCCGTTCCAGACCGTGGCGGTCGCGGGCGTAGGCGGCGGCGATGGCGATGTTGTTGAGCAGGCAGAAGCCCATCGCGGTGCTGCTGGTGGCATGGTGGCCGGGCGGGCGCACCGCGCAGAAGGCCAGCGGATCCTCACCCAGCATCACCGCATCGACGGCCGCGACACCTGCACCGGCGGCATGCACCGCGGCACTGGCCGAGCCCGGCGAGGTCCAGGTGTCCATGTCCAGCTGGCGCAGCGGCGCGGTCTGCGGTTGCAGCACCAGATCCAGCAGCGCGCTGTCGTGGACCCGGGTCAGTTCACCGAACTTGGCTGGCGGCGCTTCGCGCCACTCCAGCTGGCCGGGGAAGGCCTCATGCAGCGCGTCGAGCACCACCTGCAGGCGTTGCGGGCATTCAGGATGGCCAGGGCCGGGATCGTGCAGCAGGCAGGCGGGATGGGTGAAGACCAGCATGGCGGCTCAGCGCTGGCGATGCTGTGGTTGCCACAGCGCTTCGCCGTGGCCATCGGCCCGTGCCAGCACCCGTGCCAGCACGAACAGCAGGTCGGACAACCGGTTGAGGTACTGCAGCGCTTCGCTGCGCACCGGTTCAACACGGGCCAGGGCCACCGTGTCGCGCTCGGCGCGGCGGACGACAGTGCGCGCCAGGTGGCAGCGCGCGGCGGCCTCGCCACCGGCCGGCAGGATGAACTCCTTCAGCATCGGCAGGTCGGCGTTGTAGTGGTCCAGCTGCTGTTCCAGGGCCGATACGTCGGCGGCGTGGATCGCGGCATGGCCGGGAACGCACAGTTCAGCGCCCAGATCGAACAGCTGGTGCTGCAGGTGCACGACCAGCGCGCGGACGTCCTCCGGCAGCGGCACGGCGAGCAACAGGCCGAGCGTGGCATTGGCTTCGTCGACGGTGCCATAGGAGGCAACGCGCAGATCATCCTTGCCGACCCGGCTGCCGTCACCCAGGCCGGTGCTGCCGTCGTCGCCGGTGCGGGTGTAGATGCGCGAGAGGCGATGACCCATGGCGCGGCTCAGTGGTGGATGTCGCGGCGGGCCTGCAGGAGCTTGAGCACCTGCTCCACGGCCAGCTGCAGTGCGGCGGCCAGGGCCACGTAGATCGCGGTGGTGCGTAGGTAGGGACCGAACCACTGTGCGTAGTTCTGCGCCCAGCCGGCCACGGTCGGCTCGGCCACGTTCTGGCTGGTCCAGTAGAAACCGCCCTGTGCCAGCAGATGGCACAGCGCCACCGACGCCAGCAGCAGCAACGCACCCTTGCCCAGCACCGACCACTGCGCGCTGCGGTAGTTGCGGCCCAGCAGCATGCCGCCGGCCCACATGGCGAAGTACGCCGGCAACAGCAGCCAGTAACCCGGCGACACGCAGTAGTGCTGCCAGAAATCGAGGCCGCTGCTGCGGATCACGATCCAGTCGACCAGCACCGCGAACACCATCAGCAGCGGGAAGGCCCAGCGGGTCCAGCGGGCGAGATAGAAGCCGCCGATGAAGAACACGGCCCAGGAGGCGTCCGGGATTGCCGCGAAGTGATTGACGCGGGTCGCCGCCAGCAACAGCACGAGCACTGACAGGACGAAGGCGCGGGGTGCGGAGTCGGACATGGCGGTGGGGGCCGGAGCGGATTCAGGTTTCATTCTAGCCCGGCGCGACGCTTGGCGCAGGCGGGGCCGTGCCGGGCATGCAGGCGCGGCGAGCGCGTATCATGCGCCCATGAGTGAACGACATGACGTGCTGATCGTCGGTGGTGGTCTGGTGGGTGCCAGCCTGGCCATCGCCCTGGACCGGCTGGGCCGCGACGTGGGCCTGCTCGAAGCCAGCCCGGCGGGCGAACTGCCAGCGGTGTTCGACCAGCGCAACCTCAGTTTTGCCGCAGCCACCATCAACGCGCTGACCGCGCTGGGGGTCATGCAGAAACTGTCGATGGCGCCTGGCCCGATCCGTCGCATCCATGTCAGCCGCGCCGGTGATTTTGGCCGCGTGCAGCTCGATGCAGCAGATTACGACCGGCCGTGGTTCGGCCAGGTGGTGGTGGCGCGTGATTTTGGCCAGGCGCTGGAAAGCCGGCTGCAGGAGCTGCCACGCCTGCGCCGCTACCGGCCGATGCGTTTCCTTGGTCTGGGCGAAGTCATTGACGGTTTCCGCCAGGTGCGGGTGGCCGATGACAGCGGCGAGCGCGTGCTGCTGGCGCGGCTGGTGGTTGGTGCCGACGGCACCAGCAGCGGCGTGCGCGATGCGTTGGGCATCGAGGTCGATCGCCACGATTTCCAGCAGACGCTGTTCGTGGCCCGCGTGCGCAGCCAGCGTGCGCCCGATGGCACCGCCTGGGAGCGCTTCACCGATACCGGCCCGACGGCATTGCTGCCGCGTGGCGACCGCCATTTCGGCACCGTGCATGGCGTTGCCCGTGACCAGGCCGAAGCGGTGATGGCGCTGGACGACACCGCGTGGCTGCAGCGCCTGCAGCAGGCCATCGGCTGGCGTGCGGGTCGCCTGCTCGACTCCGGTCCGCGCAGCGCCTATCCGTTGATCCAGGTACTGGCGCGCGCGCTGGTGGGGGAGCGCACGGTGCTGCTTGGCAATGCCGCGCAGACCATCCACCCGCTGGGTGCACAAGGCTTCAACCTCGGCCTGCGCGATGCATTGACGTTGGCCGAGCTGCTGGAAGTGGAGGGCGACGCCGGCAGTGATGCGCTGCTGCGGTCCTACGTAGCCCGCCGCGAGGAGGATCGACGACAGACGGTGGCGTTCTCCGGCGGTCTTGCCCGGCTGACCAGCAATCCGGCGCCGCTGTTGCGCCCCCTGCGCAGCCTGGGCCTGGTGGCTGCACAGCGCGCCTCGGTGCAGTCGATGCTGGTCGGTGGTGCGATGGGCTTCCGTGGCGACGTGCCGCGTCTGTGCCGTGGAGAAGCCGCATGAACCGGCGCGCACGCCTGGACGTGGCCATTGTGGGCGGCGGCGTGGTAGGTGCTGCCTGTGCGCTGGCCCTGGCCGACGCTGGTCTTGCAGTGGCATTGGTGGAAGGTCGTGAACCTGCGCCGTGGCAGGCCGCACAGCCGGACCTGCGGGTGTTCGCCTTCGCCGCCGACAACGTGCAGCTGCTGCAGCGTCTCGGCGTGTGGCCGACGATCGCGCAGGCGCGCGCCTGGCCGTACCGGCGCATGCAGGTGTGGGACGCGGCCGGTGGCGACGACCTGCTGTTCGACGCGGACCGCTTCGGCCGTCGCGAACTGGGTTTCATCGTCGAGAACGGCCTGCTGCAGGATCGCCTGTGGGCGGCGCTGCCGGCCGCCGGCGTGGAGCTGCATTGCCCGGCACGCGTGGAAGCGCTTGAGCAGGACGAGCATGGTGTGCGCCTGCGCCTGGATGATGGCCGTCGCATCGAAGCCGCGCTGGCCGTGGCTGCCGACGGTGCGGAATCGACCCTGCGCGGACTGGCCGGGATCGAGGTCGAGCGCCACGATTACCAGCAGCGCGGCGTGGTCGCCTATGTGGACAGCGAGCTGCCCAACCAGGCCACGGCCTGGCAGCGCTTCCTGCCGAGCGGTCCGCTGGCGTTGTTGCCGGTGGCCGAGCGTCGCAGCTCCATCGTCTGGACGTTGCCCGACGACGAGGCGGCACGCGTACTGGCGCTGGACGAAGACGCATTCAATCGTGAGCTGACCCGCGCCTTCGCCGCGCGCCTGGGCGAACTGCGGCTGGCCTCGCCGCGCGCGGCGTTCCCGCTGCGCCGGCAGCTGGCCCGCCACTACGTGGCCGGTCGCGTGCTGGCGCTCGGTGATGCCGCCCATGTGGTGCACCCGCTGGCCGGGCAGGGCGTCAACCTCGGCCTGCGCGACGTCGCCGCCCTGCAGCACTGGCTGGCGCCATCGGCCGAACGGCGTGGGCAACCCCGGTTGTCGCCGCAGCGCGTGCAGCGCTGGGCGCGCGAGCGTCGCAGCGACAACCAGATCGCCGCCTACAGCTTCGACGCGATCAACGGGCTGTTCTCCAACGATGAAATGCACCTGACCCTGGCGCGTGGCCGCGCGTTGGGCTGTGTGGGCAAGTGGCCGTCGCTGGTGCAGGCCTTCTGGAAGCGCGCCGCAGGGGTGTGACCGCTGGGTGCCAACCAAGGTTGGCGCGCGTGCCCCGGATCATCCACCGGTAGCGCCGGGCCATGCCCGGCGAGCGCGCAGTGCGGTTCATGGAATCCGCCGGGCATGGCCCGGCGCTACCGCCGTCGGTAGATCCACGCCATGCGTGGATACCGTTACCGCAGCGGCCTCAATCCACCAGCCAACCGGCCAGATCGGCGCTGTCCAGTTTGCCGCGACGCTTCACGTCCAATGCGTTGAACTCATCGGCAAGCGCCGGGGTCACCTGCGCCTCCTCACGGCTGATGAAGCCATCACCGTCCACGTCCAGCTCGGCGAAATGGATGCGGTACTGGCCGACCACGCTGGCCGGCGCCAGCGAACGCACCGTTACCGGGGTTTCGCCCAGCGGCACCACGATGTCGACGCTGCCGGTCACCCGGCCTGCCGACAACGACTGCTGTCGGACCACGCCACTGTCATCGCGCAGCGGAGCACTCTGCGCCGGCTGCGGACGCATCGGCTGTGCCAGTGCCGGCGATGCCAGCAACGCGGTACACAGCAGAAGGAAAATGCGCGGGGCGTTCATCAGCGCAGCGGCGACGCCAGCACCGTGATTTCCTCACGGTCGTGGTACAGCTGCTTGGCACGCACCACCAGCGGCTTGCCGGCCTGGTCCTGGAACAGGTCCAGGCACAGGCGCGTCTCGTCCCAGCGCTTCTTCATCGGCAGCTTCAGGTTGAAGATCGCGTGCCTGCACCAGCCTTCGCGGAACCAGGTGGCCATGCGTTCGGCAACGCGACGCGGTTGCTCGACCATGTCGCAGACCATCCAGTCCAGCGACTGCTCCGGGTGCCAATGGAAGCCATCGGCGCGCAGGTGTTCGACCAGGCCGGTGTCCAGTACGTGCTGGCGCAGCGGGCCGTTGTCGATGCTCAGCACATGCACGTGCTGGCGGGTCAGTACCCAGGTCCAACCGCCCGGTGCGGCGCCGAGGTCGGCCGCGCGCATGCCCGGGCGAACCAGCGCTTCGCGTTCTTCCGGGGCAAGCAGCGTCAGCAGTGCCTCGTCCAGCTTCAATGCCGAGCGCGAGGGTGCGTCGGGCAACAGCTTCAGGCGCGGAATGCCCAATGCCCAGGGGGCACTGTCGTCCGGGTTGGCCACGCAGATGAAAGCATGGGTGCCATCGACGAACACCACGTGCAGGCGCGGCAGGCGTGCGTTGGGTTTGTCGCTGAGTTTGCCGGCCTTGCGCAGCGCCGGGCGCAGGGCATTGCCGAACGCTCGCGCAAGCCCGGACAGCGGTTTGCCAGCGTCCGAATCGGGATGCTCCACCCACAGATCACCGAAGCGCGGCGCATCGGCCAGCACTTCCAGCATCGGGGTGATGCGGTCGGCCGGGTCCAGCTGCGGCAGCTCGGCCAGCACCACCAGTTTCTGGCGGGCGAAGATCAGCTCGCGCCACGGCAGTCGCGGTGCGAGCGCCGCCGCTTCATCGCACATGAAGAGCACGTAGCCATCATTGCGCTGGGTGCGGGCGTAACCGGCAAAACCGGCAGCGCCTGCGCGGAACTGCAGTTCGCCGGCCAGCTCGGGCTCGAAGCCCTGCCGGCACAGGCACAGCAGACCGATGCCGGTCTCAGTAACGGGCGCCATCGCTTTCCCCATAGGCACGCAGCACGCTGCGCGCCGCATCGCGGTTCAGACCCTGCACCACTTCGATGCCGCGCTTGTTGAGTTCGCCCACCCAGTCGGCCGGCAGCGGGCCTTCATCGAACGGGGTCAGCTCTTCCACGTCGGCCGAACTGGCGCCGATCAGCAGGCGGTCGATGCCGGCCCACACGGTGGCGCCATAGCACTGGCAGCACGGCTGCGAGCTGGTGGCCAGGGTGATCGGCGACAGCACCGCGTTCAGGCGCGGGGTCTGCAGGCGCTGCTGGGCCAGCATGTAGGCCATGTTCTCGGCGTGCGCCAGCGAGGTCGAGTGCGGCATCACCCGGTTCACGCCGGCGGCGATCACCTTGTCATCCGGCCCGAATACCACGGCGCCGAACGGGCCGCCGCTGGCGTGGTCGACATTCAGCCGCGACAGCTCGATCGCCAGCGCGACCTTGGCCTCGTCGCCCGGATATCGCCGATCCAGGTCGATCTGGTCGTGGATCCAGGCAGGAAGGGTCAGGTGGACTTGCGCGTACAGCATCGCGGGGGTGCCTCGTTGGGAGTGAAAGGAACAGGTGCAACAGATATCGGCGCGCAGTGTAGCGGCAGTGGCATGTACCGGGCGTGCGCGCTGGGTTCAGGCCGGCGACGGTGAGCCGGTGCGGATCACCACGTACTGCTTGCGGAACTCCAGTCCCGCCTGCGGCCAGCGCGCGGCATAGGCGCGCAGCAGTGGCAGGGCAGGGGCGAAGTCATGGCCGTTGACCCGGCAGTCGGCTTCGCACTGGCCCTGCTCGTCGCGCGACGCGAACAGGCGGATGGCCAGGAAGTGGTGGGCCTTCAGCAGGTCGTCGAAGGCGTCGATGCTCTTGGTGAACAGGCAGCAGGGGCAGGAGCCGTGGTCATCCTCGCTGCACGCGGCAGCGTCGTCCAGTTCGCGGGCGCGGTAATGGGCCAGCGGCCCCAGCACCACGGTGCGCTCGTGTTCTTCGCCTTCGTCGCCGGTCGGGTAGGTCAGCCCCATCATCGGCAGATCCGGCGCGTCTTCGGCACCGACGGCCGCCTGCAGGGTCGCCAGATCCACCCGCACCCAGGTGTCGAAGCCGGACAGCAACGACTCCTGTTCGGTCGCGCCATTGGCATGCTGGTATTCGAACAGGCCATCGGCGAACAGGCCGGCGTGGCGAGTCTCGATGACGGTGGAGGTCTGCCAGCCGCCGTTGTCGCGTTCGTTGCTGGAGACGCTGTGCGGCGTCAGCTGCAGGCCGCTGTCGAGCCGCAGGTCGTTACCTTCGACGGTGCAGGCGATGTCACGGCCCAGCAGGACCTGTTGCAGCAGCGGCAGAAGTGCACTCGGGGCAGCGGACATGGCAGGGCCTGACAGGGACGAGGAGGGGATGATGATGCAGGCAGCGGCTGCGCGATGGCATTGCGTTCCTGCGCTCGCGCAGCAAAGCCTGCCGTTACCGAGGGTCGGCTACGCAGGCTTCAGCAGAGGATGAGGCAGTTGCAGGATGACGCGGGCGCCTTCGCGGCGCCCGCGCAGGTACTCAGGCCGACCAGGTGTCGCGCAGGGTCACGCTGCGGTTGAACACCGGCTTGGCTTCGGTGTGGTCGCGGCGGTCGGCAACGAAGTAGCCGGTGCGCTCGAACTGGAACGACTGTTCCGGCGCAGCGGTGGCAGCAGCCGGCTCGACATAGCCGGTGACGGTGCGGCGCGATTCCGGATTGAGGTAGTCGCGGTAGGTCTTGCCTTCCGATTCGTCGTCCGGATTCGGTACCGAGAACAGGCGGTCATACAGGCGGATTTCGGCCGGCACGCCGTGCACCGCGCTGACCCAGTGGATGGTGCCCTTGACCTTGCGGTTGGCGCCTTCCATGCCCGGGCGCGATTCCGGATCCAGCCAGCCGCGCAGCTCGGTGATGGTGCCGTCGGCATCCTTGATCACTTCGTCGCAGCGGATGATGCCGGCGCCGCGCAGGCGCACTTCACCACCGGGAACCAGGCGCTTCCAGCCCTTCGGCGGCACTTCAGCGAAGTCCTCGCGGTCGATCCACACCTCACGTGCGAACGGCACGTCGCGGGTACCGAAGCTTTCGTCCTTCGGGTGGTTGCTGAAGGTCAGCTGCTCTTCGTGGCCTTCGGCCAGGTTGGTCAGCACCAGCTTGACCGGGTCGACCACGGCCATGCGACGCGGCGCGGCGCTGTCCAGGTCTTCGCGCAGCGCGCCTTCCAGCACGCTGAAATCGATCATCGAATTCTGCTTGCTGATGCCCACGCGCTCGGCGAACAGGCGCATCGTCGCCGGCGTGTAGCCACGGCGACGCAGGCCCTGCAGGGTCGGCATGCGCGGATCTTCCCAGCCGTCCACCAGCTGTTCGGTGACCAGCGCCATCAGCTTGCGCTTGCTCATCACCGTGTAGTTGATGTTCAAGCGCGAGAACTCGATCTGGCGCGGCTTGGCCGCTTCGCGCGGCAGGCCGGCGTCGACCAGCGGCTGGGTCAGCGCGTCATCGTGGGCGAAGTCGACGTTGTCCACGCACCAGTCGTACAGCGGGCGATGGTCTTCGAATTCCAGCGTGCACAGCGAGTGGGTGATGCCCTCGATCGAATCGCCCAGTGCATGGGCGAAGTCGTACATCGGGTAGATCGGCCACGCGTTGCCGGTGTTCTGGTGCTCGACGTGCTTGATGCGGTACAGCGCCGGATCGCGCAGGTTGATGTTGCCGCTGGCCATGTCGATCTTGGCGCGCACGGTACGCGCGCCATCGGGGAATTCACCGGCACGCATGCGGCGGAACAAGTCGAGGTTTTCCTCGACGCTGCGCTCGCGCCACGGCGAGGGACGACCCGGTTCGGTCAGGGTGCCGCGGTAGGCGCGCACTTCCTCGGCCGACAGGTCGCACACATAGGCCTTGCCGTCGGCGATCAGCTTCTCGGCGGCCAGGTAATAGGTCTGGAAGTAGTCCGAGGCATGGCGCAGCTCGTTCCACTCAAAGCCCAGCCAGCGCACGTCGTCCTGGATCGCAGCCACGTACTCCGGGTCTTCCTTGGCCGGGTTGGTGTCGTCGAAACGCAGGTTGCAGACGCCGCTGAATTCACCGGCGATGCCGAAGTTCAGGCAGATCGACTTGGCGTGGCCGATGTGCAGGTAGCCGTTCGGCTCCGGCGGGAAGCGGGTCTTGATCGCCTGGTGCTTACCGCTGGCCAGGTCCTCGCGCACGATCTGGCGGATGAAATCACGCTTCTCGTGGCTGTCGGCGGGGGTCTCGGGACTGGCGGGGGTGTGCTCTGACATGAGTCGGCGAAAGTAAGGCAGAAAGATTGCCAGTCTAACGCTTACCGGGAAGGGCTGCCCGGGCTGCCGCTACGCTCGCCGGGCATGGCCCGGCGCTACCATCCCGCACCGGTAGCGCCGGGCCATGCCCGGCGAGCGCAGCGGCACCATTCATCCCCCGGGCGTATGCTGGAATCCTGTCCCACGGAGCTGCCCCATGCACATCGTGTACAAGGCCGACAATCTGTTCGACGCCCACCTGGTCAAGCACGCGCTGGAAGACGCCGGCATCCCGGCCTTCGTGTTCGGCGAGTCGCTGCTGGGTGGCATGGGCGAGCTGCCGCTGTTCGGCGTGCTGCGGGTCGGTATCCCCGACGCCGCGCGACCACAGGCCGAGGACATCGTCGCCGCGCTGGACTTGGGCCACGCCCCCGGCGACCCCATTTCAGATGCCGACGACATTGCCGGCCTTCCGGCGTAGGAGCGCATCATGTTGGGAATCGGACAGGGCATCCTCGGCATCGGGGCCTTCAAGCAGCGCCTGCCGCGCCCGGAAGAAGCGCTGCCGGGCCGCGAGCAACCGCTGCCGCTGCACAGCAACCAGCACTTCGTGAACAGCCATCCGCTGAAGGACCGGTTCGCCGGCCTGCAGCAGATCCGCTTCGCGCTGGGCTGCTTCTGGGGTGCCGAGCGCAAGTTCTGGAGCGAACCGGGGGTGTACAGCACCTCGGTGGGCTATGCAGGCGGCATCACCCCGAACCCCACCTATGAAGAGGTCTGCTCGGGCCTGACCGGCCACACCGAGGTGGTGCAGGTGGTGTTCGACCCGGCGGTGGTGAGCCTGGAGCGCCTGCTGCAGCTGTTCTGGGAAAGCCACGACCCGACCCAGGGCATGCGCCAGGGCAACGACACCGGCACCCAGTATCGTTCGGCGATCCACGCCACCGATGAGGCGCAGTACGCGGCGGCGCTGGCCAGTGGCGAGGCCTACCAGGCGCAGTTGGCCGCAGCGGGCTATGGCCCGATCACCACCGAGATCGTGTATCCGGCACCGGCGTATTACTACGCCGAGGACTATCACCAGCAGTACCTGGCGAAGAATCCGAACGGTTACTGCGGTATCGGCGGCACCGGCGTGAGCTGCCCGATCGGGCTGGATGTGGAGGTGCCGCGCTGACGCGCGGTGGTCCGCCTGCGGCGGGCAGAAGCTGAAAGCAACGGCCAAAGCCAAAGCCAAAGCCAAAGCGGCTCTGGGTTTCTGCGGGTTGGGTGGGGCGGTGTGGGTTGGCAGGACACGCCGTAAACCCATC
>NZ_QAIJ01000078.1:0-6152 GCF_003060985.1 Stenotrophomonas sp. HMWF023 | reverse complement strand
CGTCCATGGAGGCTTGGCCGCGCCATCCTTGGCGCGGACACCCCTGCAAATCCCACCCGCCCGACCCCGGACAGATCGCGCGCGTGCCAGCCGCGAAGAGGATACGGGGTAGAGCAGAAGCAGGAGCATCCACGCGTGGCGTGGATCTACCCGGAGCTGCTGTTGAGTCCGCCTTCAAGCGAGCCGAGCACCGCAGGTCCGGCGAGGGCGTAGAGGCGCGGGTGTCTGAGCGCAGCGAGTTCCGCGCCGTCCCTCGGCGGACCGAGGAGCGCAGGGCACCGGCGTGCGCAGCACGCCGGCTCGCGGCCGGCGGAGCGTTTCTTTTGGTTACTTTTCTTTTCGCGAAAAGAAAAGTAACGCCCGACCCAAAGTCAGTTGTACGCCAAGCCAGCCGCAAGGCAGAAATCAACCCAGCATCTCCAGCCCCCGCACTTCGGTGATGCCCAGCCCCGGCACATCGCTGATGCTGATCTCCGATTCGTTGAAGCGGACGCCGCCGCTGACCGGATCGAACTGCCCCAGCGATGGGCCATCGAGGTCGACCTTGGTGATCACATCGCTCTTGGCTACCGCCAGATGTACTGCCGCCGCCACGCTGATGCTCGACTCGATCATGCAGCCGATCATGCACGGCACGCCGTAGATGCCGGCGATGTCGGCAATGCGGATCGCGTTGGACAGGCCGCCGGTCTTCATCAGCTTGATGTTGATGATGTCGGCGGCGCGCTGCTGGATCAGGTCCATTACCTGGCTGGGGCTGAACACGCTCTCGTCGGCCATCACCGGGGTGTTGACCCGGTCGGTGACGTACTTCAGGCCGCTGATGTCGGCAGCCTTGACGGGTTGTTCCAGCAGCTCCAGCACCACGCCTGCTTCTTCCAGCGTGCGCATCGCATGCACGGCCTGCTTGGCGGTCCAGCCCTGGTTGGCGTCCAGGCGCAGCAGTGCACGGCCCTCCACGGCGGCGTGGATCGCCTTGACCCGCTCGATGTCCACGCCGATGTCCTTGCCGACCTTGATCTTCAGCGACTCGAAGCCGCGTTCGATCGCCGACAGTGAATCGGCGACCATCTTGTCGATGTAGTCCACGCTGATGGTGATGTCGGTGGTGATCACCGGGTCGCCGCCACCCAGCATCTGGTACAACGGCGCGCCATGTAGCTGCGCCCACAGATCGTAGAGCGCGATTTCCACCGCCGCCTTGGCGCTGGTGTTGCGCTCCATCGCGGTCTGCACCAGCGTGCACAGGCGGTTGAGGTTGACCACCTCCTGGCCGATCAGGCGCGGGGCGATGAAGTGGCGGATCGCTTCGATGATCGAACCGTGGGTGTCACCAGTGATGACCGCGGTGGCCGGTGCCTCGCCGTAGCCGGTGTGACCGGTGTCGGTGCGGATCAGCACCACCACGTCTTCCACGGTCTCCACGGTGCGCAGCGCGGTCTTGAACGGTGTTTTCAGCGGCACGCGCAGCATGCCCAGTTCGATGGCAGTGATCTTCATTCAGGGATTCTTGGCACGCAGGCGTTGGATGTTGGTGATGCGGTCGATGTAGCGGACGCTGTCGCTGGCCATCATCGGCTCCAGCGGCGTGACCGAAACACCATTGAGGTGGGCCTGCACGCGCTTGCCGTCGGCGCCGAACCAGCTGCCGCCCGCGGTATCGTGGATCACCCAGGTGCGGCCGTCGACGTGGCCGATGGCCATCATCACGTGGCCGGGGATGTAGACCAGATCGCCCACCTGCAGATCGGTGACGGCGCGGTCGCGCACGGCCTTGCTGTCCTTGCTGGTGAACGGCAGGCGGTCCAGCGCGGGGCTGATCGCCTGTGCGCTGGTATTGCGCGGCAGCAGTACGCCGAAGCTGCGGTAGATCTCCGACACGAATCCGCTGCAGTCGCGGGTGTCGTAGTCGTGGCCCCAGCCGTAGCGCTCGCCGAGGAACTTGAACGATTGCTGCAGCAGCAGGCGCGGAGTCAGCGGCAGGTAGTCGGCGGCGGTGTCCTGCGAGCGCGGCAGCAGCGCCGGCACCAGGCGCAGGCGGCCATCGGCCTCGCGCACCGGCAGCTGCACTACCCACGAGGCATGTGCCTGTTGCCCGTTCACCGGTTCGGCGGCGGGCCAGTCGGCCAACACCGGCAGGCGCACGCCCATGTCCAGCTGCAGGCGCGATACACGCGGCGCTTCCGGTGTGTAGGCGGTGTGCGCGATGGCACCGGTGACGATGCGGTACGGGCCCTTCGCGCCGTAGCCGAGCACCGTGGCTTTGTCACCAATGGCCACGGCATCGGCTTCGATCCACGCGCTGTAGCGCTCGCTGTGCACGAACAGCCAGCGGCCATCGGCACTGCGGTGGACCACGGCTACCCTGTCACCGGGGAACAGCGCCGATTCCTGGAAACGGTCGATATCGGTGTCGCCGACTGTGCTGAAAACACGCTGGCGGGTGGGGACGGTGCGCAGCGCGGCGCGCTTCACCACCAGCCCGTACGACGGTGCGACCTGCGCAGGAACCGCGTCGAGGCCGAGGTTGGCTTCAATTGCGGTGCGCAGGCCGGGGGCGATGGCCTGGCCCTTCTCGTCATACAGCGCCCGCTTGGGCCAGCTTGAAAGCGCGCCGATGCTGTCGCGCACCTGCGTGGCGCCGAGCTGTGCGGGCAGCGTGGCGATGTCCTGGATGTGGCTGTCCTGGGCGCGCATCCGCGCGTTCTGCGCATTGATCTGCGCGTGGTCCAGGATCGGTGCATCGGCGTTGTCCAGCCGTGCGGCCCAGTAGTCCGGGGTGAGGTAGGCCTCATGCAGGCCGATCACGTACGGCAGCGGTGCGCCGGGGTCGGGTGCAGGCGTGACCGCCTGGGTGAATGCGGGTAGGGCCAGCAGGCCCAGGGCCAGCGCCAGGGTCAACCTGCGCGGCCAGTGCCGACGCGGTTCGCGGGAAGCCAGGATCATGCGCTGCACACCCTCCTCGAATGCCTGTTGGAATATTTATTCCTTTTGGCGGCGAAAGCAAGAATAAATTATTGACCGGTCCCCCGGCCCGTGTTACACAGCCGTTACCACCCGCGCTTGGGAAGTGTCGCTGTGGATCCTGCCGTTCGCAAACCGTCTCTGCCTGCCGCTGCCGGCCTTGGTGCCGCGCTGCTGCTGTGGGCGTGGTCGGCATCGGCCGCGGATCAGCGCAGTGCCGTCGATCGTGAACAGGAAACGCGGTTGATCGATCTGGTCGACAGCGGTCGCTTCAGGGATGTCGTTGCGACGATCGCCGCAGACGGGGTGCCTCCACCCGCCGACTTCCAGTACGAGCGCATGCGCCGCATCCAACTGGATTTCAGCCTCGACGAAGCCGCAGCCAAGGCTGCCGTGCGCCGCTGGATTCCGGATCTGACCGACGAGGAGTTCGCGCGCTGGGACCAGCAGGGGCTGATCGAGCACTTCGATATCGACGGCACGCGCTGGTACTTCAAGCGTGCGCCCTCCAACCTGTTCCTGCTCAGCGACGAGGCGCGTGCGCGTCGTCGGGCAGATGCGCCTATGCCACCGCCCGGCCCGAATGAAGTGCTCAATGCACATCACGCGCGCGTGGTTGCTGCCGCCGAACAGAGCGGCAACGCATCCGTGTTGCCGCAGCGCATCGAATTCACCCAGTCGTTGACGGTCAAGGCCGACACCGTACCGGCTGGCGAAACCATTCGCGCATGGATTCCGTACCCGCGCGAGATTCCCGGCCAGCAGGAGCGCGTGCAGTGGATTGCCAGTTCCCTGGACAAGGCGCGCATCGCCCCGGCCAGCACGCAGCAGCGCACTGCCTATCTGGAAGCCAAGGCCGTGGCTGGCCAGCCGACGCACTTTGAAATCCGCTATGCGGTGACGATCTTCGCGCGCCACACGGCAATCGATGCGACGAAGGTGCAGGCCACGCCGAATGATCCCGCATTGAAGCCCTATCTGGCCGAGCAGCTGCCGCACGTGCGCTTCACCCCGGCGTTGAAGCTGTTTTCCGACCAGGTGCTGCAGGGCGAGACACGCCCATATGAAGTGGTACGCAAGCTGTTAGCGGCGGTTGATCGCATTCCCTGGGCTGGTGCACGCGAGTACTCGACGATCAGCAACATCAGTGACTACGCGCTGCGCGCCGGTCACGCCGATTGCGGGCAGCAGACCCTGCTGCTGATCGCCCTGCTGCGCATGAACGGCATTCCCGCGCGCTGGCAGTCGGGCATGGTGTTTTCCGACGATGGCAGCGGCTACAACAACCTGCACGACTGGGGCCAGGTCTACCTGGCGCCGTATGGCTGGCTGCCGATGGATGTGACCACCGGTGCCCTGGCCAGCGACGCGCCCGCGCTGCGTGATTTCTACCTGGGTGGGCTCGATGGCTACCGCATCGCGTTCAACGACGATTTCGGCCAGGCCTTCGTGCCGGCCAAACAGCACTACCGCTCGGAAACGGTCGACTCGCAGCGCGGCGAGGCCGAGTGGGCAGGCGGCAACCTGTACTTCGACCAATGGAGCTACGACTTCCAGTGGCGGGTACTGCCAGCCGGGCAACGCTAGCGCGATACACCACCCCCACCACCATTCAATTCTTGCAGGAGAGAGCAGGGGATGAAGGCTTACAACATCAAGCGGGCGGCCTTGTGCGTCGCCCTCGGGACGTGTCTGGGCATCATGTTGCCCACCACGGCCATGGCCCAGAACGTGTCGGGTGCCGTTGCCGGCCGCGCGACCGCGGGCGACCAGATCACCGTCGTCAATGCCGGCACCGGTCTGACCCGGACGGTCACCGTCGGTGTCGATGGCAGCTACCGCCTCGGCCAGCTGCCGGTGGGTGACTACCGGCTGCAGCTCAGCCGCGATGGCCAGACACTGGGCGAACAGGTGGCGGTCAGCGTCGCTGTCGGCGGCACCACGACCGTCAACCTGGCCAGTGGCGGCGGTGTCACCAACCTCGATGCACTGCAGGTGGTCGGTACCCGCGTGATCAACCGGGTGGACGTCTATTCCACCGAGACCTCATTCAACATCAACCGGCAGGAGATTTCCCGGCTGCCGGTGGCACAGGACCTGTCCGCTGTCGCGTTGATGGCACCGGGCGTGGTCGGCGGCAACTCGTCGTTCGGCGGCCTGTCCTTCGCTGGTTCCTCGGTGGCCGAGAACGCAGTCTTCATCAACGGTCTCAACGTCACCGACATGTACACGCGACGTGGCTTCAGCACGGCACCGTTCGCGTTCTTCAATGAATTCCAGGTCAAGACCGGCGGCTACTCGGTCGAGTTCGGTCGTTCCACTGGCGGCGTGATCAATGCGGTCACCCGCTCAGGCAGCAACGAGTTCAAGGGCGGCGTGGAAGTCACTGCCGAGCCCAGTGCTGGGCGCTCCAGCGGCGGCGACCATTTCCATCGCGACGGTACGCCGCATTCCTACGGCAGCCGCGACAACAACTCGTTCCTGAAGACCAACGTCTGGGGCTCTGGGCCGATCATCAAGGACAAGCTGTTCCTGTTCGCCATGTACGAGGACCGCAACGACCGCGGCCACAACACCTCGTCCGATGGCAGCACCTGGTTCAAGAACAAGTCCGGCAATGGGTTCTGGGGCACCAAGCTGGACTGGAACATCAATGACAACCACAGCCTTGCGCTGCTGGCATTCTCCGATGAAGGCGATGTCACCAATGCGTCCTACGCCTACGCCTGGGATGACAATCGTCTCGGCGACTGGGGCGGTGATTCGATCACCGAGACTGGCGGCAAGAACTGGTCAGCCACCTACACCGGTCACTTCGGACAGAACTTCACCGCCCGCGCGATGGTCGGCCAGAACAACCAGCGCGCGTTCACCAACTCGTCGCTGGACCAGGCCTGCAGTCCGGTGTTCACCGACAGTACCTATGGCACCCGTCTGTCCAAGCTGCAGGGCCTGCGCGCCGGCTGCCATCCGACCGGCACGGCCGTGGCAGAACGTGATGACACACGCGACGTGGCGCGCCTGGACTTCGAATGGCAGCTGGGGGACCACCTGCTGCGCTTCGGCGTTGACCGCGAGCTGATGACCACCGACCAGACGACCCGCTATCCCGGGCCGACCGCCTTGAGCTACACCGCCTACGTGGCGCGTCCCGGGGATGAAGTGTGGGACGGCGCCAATGCCTACGT
>NZ_QAIJ01000077.1:0-7779 GCF_003060985.1 Stenotrophomonas sp. HMWF023 | reverse complement strand
GTCGTGGTCGGCGAAACGCAGGTGCCCTACCCCGGCCGCCGCCAGATAGAAGCCGGCCGGCGCGCCCAGGCCCCCTGCACCCAGCACCAGCACCCGCGACTGCTGCAGCCGGCGCTGGCCCGCCTCACCCACCTGCGGCAGCAGCAGGTGGCGCGAGTAGCGATCGTAGAAATCGCGGTCGGCGGCGCTGGTCAGCGGCTGCACCAGCGGCAGCGACAACTCACGCCAGGCGACGGTGCCGCCAGCGACGGAGCTCACGTTCGTGTAGCCCGCATCCAGCAGCGCCTGCGCCGCATCGGCCGAGCGCTTGCCGCTCTGGCAGATCAGCAGGATCTCCTGTTCCGGCCGCGGCAGGTGCGCGGTCGCGTCAGCCAGCAGCTCACCCTTGGCGACGCCGCGCGCGCCTTCGGCCATGCCGCCGGCCCGCTCATGCGCCTCGCGCACGTCGATCAGCACCGCACCATGGGCCACGCGCGCGCGCGCCTGCTCGGGGGAAATCTCTGGAATGCTCATGCCGCCATTATCGCGCAGGCTCAACCGGTAGCGCCCGGCCATGCCCGGCGGATTCCCGCGCGCCGCTGCGCTTGCCGGGCATGGCCCGGCGCTACCGAATCAAAACCCGGCAGCACCGTGCCCGAACCCGCATGCATCGCAACCAAAAAGGCGGCCCTGCGGCCGCCTTTTCGTGGATCACTTGCCCTTGACGTGCTTCATCAAGCGCCGCTTGGCCTTGACCTGCCGTTCGGTCAGCACGTTCTTCTTGCCTTCGTACGGGTTGGCACCCTCGCGGAAGATGAACTGCACCGGCGTACCGATCAGCTTGAAGCGCTTGCGGAAGAAGTTCTCCAGGTAGCGCTTGTACGACTCCTGCAGTTCCTTCAGGCGGGTGCCGTGCACGATGAAGGTCGGCGGGTTGGCGCCGGCCGGGTGCACGTAACGCAGCTTGGAGACATGGCCGCGGATGGTCGGCGGCGGGTTGGTCTCGTAGGCCACTTCCAGCGCCTTGTTCACTTCGCTGGTGGTGAAGGTCTTGTTCGCCGATTCGTGCGCGCGGTGCACCGCACGGAACAGCTCGCGCAGGCCCGAACCATGCTTGGCCGAAATGCGCACGGACTCGGCCCACGGCACGAAGCCCAAGCGCAGCGACAGCATCGTTTCCGCCTGCTCACGCTGGTAGTCGGTCAGGCCGTCCCACTTGTTGATCGCGATCACCAGCGCGCGGCCGGCATCCAGCACGGCGCCGAGCACGGTGGCGTCCTGGTCGGTCACGCCTTCGGTGGCGTCGAGCATCAGCACGGCCACCTGGCACTGCTCGATCGACTGCATGGTCTTGACCACCGAGAACTTCTCGACGACCTCGTCCACGCGCGAACGGCGACGCAGGCCGGCAGTGTCGATCAGGCGGTACTCGCGACCGTCACGTTCCAGGTCCACCGAGATCGAATCGCGGGTGGTACCCGGCACGTCCGAGGCGATCATGCGCTCTTCGCCGAGGATGCGGTTGACCAGGGTCGACTTGCCCACGTTCGGGCGGCCGACGAAGGCGATGCGCACGCGGTTCGGATCGTTGTCCAGCTCTTCGCCGCTGCCCTCTTCCGGCAGGCGCTGGATGACCTCGTCCAGCAGGTCGTCCAGGCCCTGGCGGTGGGCAGCCGACACGGTCAGCATCTCGCTGAAGCCGTAGCGGGCGAACTCCGAACGCACGGTGTCCTCGTCGGTGCCGTCGATCTTGTTGATCAGCAGCAGCGTCGGGCGCGACAGCTTGCGCAGCCAGGCCAGGATCTCATCGTCCATCGCCGAGGTGCCCTCGCGGGCATCAACGACAAACAGGATCAGGTCAGCTTCGCCAGCGGCAGCGCGGGCCTGGCGCGTGGTAGCACCAGCCAGGCCTTCTTCTTCCTCTGCGATGCCGCCGGTATCGACGACGAGGAAATGGTTGTCCTCGTCAAGCCGGCAGACGCCATAGTTGCGGTCCCGGGTGACGCCGGGCTGGTCATGGACCAGGGCGTCACGGGTTCGGGTCAGTGCATTGAATATGGTCGACTTGCCGACATTCGGCCGTCCAACCAGGGCGACCAAAGGCAGCATCGCGATTACTCCGTATTAATTTGCCAACCGGAATGCGGTCAGCTTGCCATCAACGTTCTGCACCAGCAGCACCCCATCGACGACGATTGGCTGGGCCAGAAGCGCATCACCGCCGCTTTTCGCCCGCGCCGCCATCGCGCCATCGGAGGCCTGCAGCCAATGCAGGTATCCCTTGTAGTCACCGACCACCACGTAGTCGCCGTGCAGCGCCGGACCGGTCAGCGAGCGCCGGGCCAGTGCGGTCTGCGACCACATCGCCGCGCCGCTGGCCTTGTCCAGGCCGAACACGCCGCCCTTGTTGTCGGTAACAAAAACATTGCCCGAAGACACCGCCACACCGCCGGCACCGCCGTGGTCACGCGCCCACATCGGGCGACCGGTCGGGCCTTCGATGGCCATGGTCTGGTTCTTGAAGCTGCTCACGAACAGCGTATTGCCGTCGAGCACCGGGGCGCCATCGACGTCGGCCATGCGGTCCAGCTCGGTACGGCCTTCGCCGGTGCCGACGTTCTGGTCCCACAGCGTGCGGCCGTCCTGCATGGCCAGCGCAGCAACGCTGCCCTCGTCCTTGCCGATGAACAGCACGCCCGGACCGGCCACCACCGCCGCGTTGCCACGCACGGTCAGCGCCGGCAGCTCGCTCGGGTTGAACCACTTCTGGGTGCCGTTGCCGGCATCGAACGCGGTGACGCGGCCATCATTGCTGCGCACGAAGACCATGCCCTGGGCAATGGCCGGCGCGGCGATGACTTCGTTCGGCACGCGTGCGCGCCACTTCTCGCTGCCATCGTTGATGTCCAGCGCGATCACCTGGCCATCGAGGGTACCGATGACCACCAGGTTCTCGCCGACGCCCGGACCACCGGACAGTCGCAGCTTGGCCTTCTTCTTTTCCTTCTTCGGCTCCCAGGTCCAGACCTTCTTGCCGGTCTGCAGGTCGATGGCGTGCACGCCACCGGTGATCGCCGCGGCGAACACGTGGCCATTGGCCACTGCCGGGCCCTGGCGCACGCCGATGCGGCGCTCGCCCTTGCCGAGGTTGACCGACCAGGCCTTGTTGACCTTCAGGGTCGGCTCGAACTTGACCAGTTCAGCCGGCTCCTGTGCCTTCTTCGCTGCTGCGTCCTTGCCGGCGAACCAGCCCTTCATGGTGCTGCAACCGGACAGCGCCATACCGAGCAGGAGTACGGTGGCGACGCGCGTGATCATGACCTTCTGACTCATCAAACCGACTCCGCAGGGGCGGCGACGGTGCCGCCGGCGTCCATAACCTTGGTTTCCAGCAGGCGCCGCTGCGGCGCTGCCACGTCCAGCGTCTTCAGCGCCTTCTCATACTGTTCCCGAGCCGCGTCACGCTTGCCCTGCGCCATCAGCGCATCGCCATGGATTTCCAGGCTGCTGCTGTCGGTGGCGCTGCCCAGCAGCTTGATCGCTTCATCGCCCTTGCCGGTAGCCACCAGCAGGCGTGCCACGCGCTGGTCGACCACGCGCTGCAGGTCGCCTTCGACCTTCACCGCGCGCAGGGTAGCCAGCGCTTCTTCATTCTTGCCCGCATCAACCTGGGCCTTGGCCAGCTGCAGCGCCGCCAGGTCGCCGTAGATGCTGGACGGGCCAGCCTCCAGCGCCTTGACCGCCTTGGCCGCGTCATCGAGCTTGTTTGCCTGCAGACCCGCCAGGGCCTTCTGGTACTCGACATTGGCCGAGGCCAGCTTGCCGCCCTGGTCCTTCTGGTACCACTGCCAGCCGGCAATGGCACCGATGGCGATGACTACGCCACCGAGGATGCTGGCGCCATTCTTCCGCAGCCAGCTGCGGACGCGTTCACTTTGTTCGTGCTCGTCGAGCAGGTCGTCGATCGCCATGCGTACTCTCGCCCCGCCCATCGGGAGGGACCATTGGGATTATCGAAGGTGGTGAAACCGCGCCTCAGTGTGAAACCGGGACAACGGAGCCTTCAGAGGATACCTGAAAGCGTGCCACGTTGGCTCGCTGATAGGGCGTCAGATCGACGATAGCGCCGTTCTGCTGAACCTGGACCGCCGAAGCATTGCCCAAGGTGACGCGGGCAACCTGGCCCGGCGTGAAGCTGCGGGTCTCGCCCGCCTTGATCAGCGCCTTCTCGACACTGCCGCCATCCGGACCGGCGATGTCGACCCAGCTGTCGCCGCTGAACTGCATGTCCAGGTTGGCGGCAGCGGCCGGCGCAGCGCGGGGCACCGGGGCCAGCGAGGCAACGTAGGGGGTAGCCGTCGGCTTGATGACGGGCGCGGCCGTCACTTCGGCCGGCGCGGCAGCGGCAGACCCGGGACCGGCCGGGGTAACCGGTACGGCGGCCGGGATCACGTCCAGCGAGGCAGTGCTCGGCGAGGGCGTGGTGCCATCGAAGTGGCCACGGGTGGCGAACCACACCGGGACGGCCAGTACGGCGGTAATACCGACATACAGCACGCGCCGGCCAAGGTTCTCGGCAATGCGGCGCGCACGCGGGGTATGGGTGTGGCTGACCAGGGTCGGCGGAACCACCGGGCCGACCTGGGCCTGTTCCAGCAGTTCGCTGACGTCGACACCGAGCAGGCGGGCATAGCTGCGCAGCTGGCCGCGCACGAACACCGGCGCACCGAGCTTCTGCCACTGTTCCTGTTCGAGCGACTTCACCACTTGAACCGGCATGCGCAGGCGCTGGCCGACATCTTCGAGGGTCAGTCCGGCGGCCTCACGGGCCTGGCGCAGGCGGGTGCCGCAGCCGGCCACGGTCTCGAGATCGCTCACAGTCTGGTCATCAATCACAATGCATCAACCCTGGAGTTAGGAGCCCGCGTCCTGCGGAAATTCCTGTCGAATCCGCTGAAGATAGCGATCAGATGCTGCCTGATCACCCAGCCGCGCCTCGATTTGAGACGCAAGTTGTAACACGGAACGCGTGGCCGGTGCAGCCGCAATCCTACGTTCGGCGAAGGCGCGGGCCTCCATGAACTGGCCGCGACGGAAGCTCAGCTGGGCCATTGCCTCCAGCGCGACCGGGTTGTTCGGCACCTGGGACAGGGCGGCACGCAGGTTGCGCTCGGCGCGATCCAGCTGGCCAGCGTCCAACGCACAGCTGCCGACGTTGGCCTGCGCCTCGGCCGGCGTGGTGTAGCTGGGCGCCTGCAGCGCACGGTCGAACCAGGCCAGCGACTCGGCGGCCTGTCCGTTCTGGCACAGCCAGGCACCATAATTATTGAGTACGTCACCCCGCTGCGGCGCCAGCTCGGCGGCCCGGCGGAAGCCCTCTCCGGCCTGCCGGGTGCGGCCACGCTGATCATCGATGCCGGCCAGCAGCACCAGTGCATCCGGGTCGGTAGGGGCCAGCTTTATCGCGTCACGCGTCTTGCGCTCGGCCGCATCAAGGTTGCCGCTCTGCATGTCGCGGACGGCCAGAGCGAGCAGATCCGCCGCGCGGACCTGGCGACGAACGCCCTCCGGGTCGCGGACCGAATAGACCGTCGCCTGGCTGGGGCCCAGCTTAGCTTTGGGTTGCGATTTGCAAGCGGTGACCGAGAGGGCCAGCACGCCTGCAAGCAGCGCCAGCCAGAAGCGGTCAGGCAGCAGCATCGCTCCCCTTCCCCGCCTGCAGTGTCTTGTTGAACTCGGCCTGGCGTCGGGTGCGATCCATCACCTGGCCCTTGAGCTGGCCACAGGCAGCGTCGATGTCGTCGCCACGGGTCCTTCGGACCATGGTCAGCACCTTGGCGTCGAGCAGGATCTTCTGGAAGGCGCGGATATGCGCTTCTTCGGAACGCTCGTAGCGCGTCCCCGGGAACGGATTGAACGGAATCAGGTTGACCTTGCCCGAGTGCGACGCCTGCACGGCATTGTCGAACTGGCGCATCAGCCGCGCCAGTTGCCGGGCATGCTCGGGCTGGTCGTTGATGCCCTTCATCAGGGTGTATTCAAAGGTCACCGACTCGCGGCGCTTGTTGGCGCGCAGGTAGCGTGCGCACGATGCCATCAGCTCGGCGATCGGGTACTTCTTGTTGAGCGGGACCAGCGTCTCGCGCAGCGCATCGTCGGCAGCGTGCAGCGACACCGCCAGCGACACGTCGCTTTCGGCGGACAGGCGGTCGATCTGCGGCACCAGGCCGGAAGTCGACAGGGTCACGCGCTTGTTCGCCAGGCCGTAGCCCAGGTCGTCGCGCATCACGCTCATGGCGCGCACGACGTTGTCGAAATTCATCAACGGCTCGCCCATGCCCATCATCACCACGTTGGTGAGACGACGCTGCTTGTGCGGGATGTTGCCCAGATGACGCGCAGCGACCCATACCTGGCCGATGATCTCGGCAGTGGAGAGGTTGCGGTTGAAGCCCTGGGTGGCGGTGGAACAGAACGTGCAGTTCAGCGCGCAGCCCACCTGCGAGGACACGCACAGGGTGCCGCGGTTCTTGTCCGGAATGTAGACAGCCTCGATGGCGTTCTTGCCATCGGTGCCCATCGCCAGCAGCCACTTGTGGGTGCCGTCGGCGGAGGGCTTGTCGAACACGATGTTGGGGACGCGGACCTCGGCGTGCTGGTGCAGCTTGGCGCGCAGCGCCTTGCCCAGGTCGGTCATCTCATCGAAATCGGTGACGTAGTGATGGTGGATCCACTTCATCACCTGATGGGCGCGGTAGCGCGCTTCGCCGAGAGTCTCGGCGAAGAAGCGCTCCAGACCCTCGCGATCGAGGTCGAGCAGATTCTGCTTTGCCACAACCGGACCCGCAACGAGTACGGAAGGGATGGCGGTTGGCTGTACGACCTCGTTCACGGCATCACTCTCAGCGCGAAACGACTTCGGTAGCGGCGAAGAAGTAGGCGATTTCGATCGCGGCGTTCTCGACCGAGTCCGAGCCGTGGGCGGCATTGGCATCGATGGATTCGGCGAAGTCGGCGCGGATGGTGCCCGCAGCGGCTTCCTTCGGGTTGGTGGCGCCCAGCAGGTCGCGGTGGGCCAGGACGGCGTTCTCGCCTTCCAGGGCCTGGATCATCACCGGGCCGGAGATCATGAACTCGACCAGTGCGTTGAAGAACGGACGCTCGCGGTGCACGGCGTAGAAGCCTTCGGCTTCACGGCGCGACAGCTGCTTGTACTTGGCGGCCACGACCTTCAGGCCAGCCTTTTCAAAGCGGGCGTAGATTTCGCCGATGACGTTCTTGGCAACGGCGTCCGGCTTGACGATCGAAAGGGTGCGCTCCAGCGCCATGGGATGTCTCCAATGGAATCGGGCCGCTGATGGCCCGAAGGGTAACAAAAAAAAAGCCGCGTCGAAACGCGGGCTTAGCCTGATAAACGTGCGCGGATTGTAAAAGATCCCGCCGAGTAGTGCCAGCCCATGGCTGGCAGGTGGACGCTGCCCCTCCCGCGCTGTAACCGATCATCCTGGGCCGCCTATTCAGGCTTTAGCGGCTGCCAGCCATGGGCTGGCACTACTGAATCCTTTGTAACCGCTGGTCAGATTTTTGCTGCACTGCAAAATGCCATACGCTACCGTCTGGTTCTAGTATCAAACAATCGTTTGATTAAGGTCCGCCCGCCCGATGGCCAAGCCCGCCCACTTCTCGACCAAGGACCGGATCCTCGGCGCCGCCGAGGAGCTGTTCGCCCAGCACGGCTTTGCCGGCACCTCGCTGCGCCAGGTCACCAGCCAGGCCGACGTCAACATCGCTGCGGTGAAC
>NZ_QAIJ01000076.1:0-9148 GCF_003060985.1 Stenotrophomonas sp. HMWF023 | reverse complement strand
GTTCACCGCCGCGTACTTCGGCTACGGCCGCGGTGACGCATTGCCCCGTGGCCGCTCCTGGCTGCGGGTGACCGTGCTGGCAGTGGAGCCGGCGCTGGCCGGCAGGCCGGCAACCGTCGAGCTGCAACCGCCGCTGGATCTTCTGAAGCTGACCGACCTGGACTACATCTGGCTGTGGCCATTCTTCTTCTGGAAACTGGCGGCGCTGTTGCTGCTGGTTCCAGGCATCGCATTGGTGATCTTCACCATCGCGCTGCGCAGGCAGCGCCCGCGCGTGGCGCAGGCGCCCTGAAGCAACCGTGCGGATTGCGACTTAATCCCCTCCGTCCGCTTTTTTCAGCAGCGGATAGGGGTTGAGCGACTCGCCCTTCCACCACTGTTTTTCCGGTCCCAGCGCGTGCACTTCGAAATGCAGGTGCGGGGCTTCGGGATTGGCATTGCCGGTACTGCCGACGTAGCCGATCACATCGCCGCGCTTGATGGTCTGCTTCTCGGCCAGCCCGTCGGCGTAGCGCTGCAGGTGTGCGTAGTAGTAGCACCAGCGGCCACTCGGTTCGAACTGGTAGAGGGTGAGGCCGCCACGTTTGCTGTCGAACAGTTTCTCGACATGGCCATCGGCCACGGCCAGCACCGGCGTGCCGGCAGCGGCCATGATGTCGATGGCGTCGTGCACACGGCCTTCGCTGCGTGCGTCGGTGAAGGTGTCCTGCAGTTGCGACGGCGCAATGCCCTGTACCGGCAGCAGCAGACCGGAGGGTGTGTCGCCGGTTGCTGCTGGGGCGGGCGCAGCGATTGCCGTCGCTGCCTGCTTCACGGATACGGCACCGACCCCGTTGGCCGCAGCCGGGGGCGGCACCACTGCAAGGGGGCGGGTACCCGCGCCATCGGACGGCTCGCCATCGCGCTGCAGCCACCAACCGGCGGCCACGCCCATCACCAGTCCCAGCACGATCAGTTGCGCAAGTCGCATCGGCTTACTCCTGCATCACCACGACTACCGACGTATCCACCGCCGCGGCCACGCGCAGCGCATCCCAGTTGGTCATGCGCACGCAACCGTGCGATTCGGTCTTGCCGACGTGGCCGGGCACCGGTGTGCCGTGCAGGCCGTAATGCGGCTTGGAGAGATCGATCCAGACCCGGCCGACCGGATTGTTCGGGCCGGGCGGAATCGTGGCTTTGCGATCGCCCTTCTTCGCGTCCCAGAACAGTTTCGGGTTGTAGTGGAATGGCGGATCCGGGTACACGCCGAGAATCTTCCACTCACCGATCGGCAGCGGGTCATGCTCGCTGCCCGACGACACCGGCACCTGCGCGATTACCTTGCCCTGTGCATCCAGCAGCTGCAGGGTGGAGTCGGATTTGTCGACCACCAGCCTGGCGGCCTTGGGCAAAGCGGCAGGCGCAATGTTGGGCACCTGGATGCGAGTGCCGGCCTTGCTCAGATCCACGCCGGGATTGAGGGCCTTCAGCAGCTCCGGGGCGGCATGGAAACGCTCGCCCAGTGATTCTTCGATACTGCTGAAGCCCAAGGATTTCAGTTTGGCCTGTTCGGCCGGCTTCTTGGGGATGGCGACAAAGGGACCGGCCACGTCTTCAGCGGTCAGCGTGTAGCTGGCCAGCGGAGTGACCGAATCGGCCTCCAGGGCTTTCCAGGTGGCATCGTCCAGTTCACCGTTGGCCGTCAGCCCGTGCGCGGCCTGGAAGCCGGACACCGCACGCCGCTGGTTGCTGCCCACTTCACCATCGATCTCGCCCGGAGAGAAATTCGCACGGTCCAGCAGGACCTGCGCATGCAGGGGTGAGCGTGCCGCCGTGTCAGGACCGGCTTTTTCGGCAATCGGCGCTGGCAGGCCGGCAGGTGGCGTGGACTGTGCGAAGGCGGGTGAGATCAACAGCGACAGGGCAAGCAGGGCGGGGCGGCATACGGGCATGGGCGTCTCCAAACAGATAACGCCTCCACCCTGCCTGCAAACGCTGCGTAGCCGCCGTGAAAAGGAACTGATGCCGGCATGAGCAGCGGGGGCGCATCGCCACGCCAAAGACCCACCGCGGAAGCGGAGGACCGCACCTCACCAAGGTGAACGGCTTCCGACGCAGGCGCACGGGGGACGATCAAGATTCCCGGCGGGCAGGCCGATATGGGCGCATCCCCCCCGTTTTGGATTCACCCCATGAACTACTTGAGGAACGTCAGGGTTGCCTGGCGTCTTGGGCTTGGCTTTGGCCTGTTGTTGCTGCTGGTTGCCGCCGTAGTGGCCACCGGCGCTACCGCCACCACCGTGCAGAAGCGTGCGATGGAGCAGGTGGTCGAGGTTGGCGTGGCCAAGGTACGGCTGCTGTCGGAGATGCTCGATGCCAACAACCAGATGATGGTCGTGCGCCGCGAGATGCTGATCCGCCAGGGCGAAGACCGCGCCAACGACGAGCAGCGCATTGCCGATCTGGTCAAGCGCTACGAGGCCAGCTGGACTGCCTACCAGGCCCTGCCCGGCGATGCCGAGGGCAAGGTGATCGGCGAGACCATCGCCGCCAAGCGTGCGCTCGCCCGTCCGCTCAACAAGCAGACCAGCGAACTGATGGAGCAGGGCGATTTCCCCGCTGCCGTGGCGCTGACCCTGGGGCCGGTGCAGGAAGCCGCCAATGGCTGGAACAAGGCCCTGGCCGATGGCGTGGCCTATGAGGAAAAGGAAAGCCGCGAGGCGGCTGCCGAGGCGATCCGCTTGGGCGAGCGCAGCCTGCTGCAGCTGCTGGCGCTGGGCGGCGTAGCCCTGCTGGTCGGCATCGCCGCGTCGGTGTTGATCGGCCGCAGCATGACCGGCCCGCTGGCGCGTGCGGTTCAGCTGGCCGAGCGCCTGTCGAAGGGCGAACTGGATCAGGAATTCCGCCTTGGCGGTCGTGACGAGCTGACCCAGCTCGGCGAGGCCATGGCCAGTGTGCGCCAGAGTGTGCAGGCGGCGATCGGTGCGCAGCTGCAGATGGCCGAACAGCATGAAGCCGGTGCGATCCGTTACCGGATGGATGCCAGTGCGTTCCCCGGCGACTTCGGCCGCATGGTGCAGGCCACCAACCACCTGGTCGAATCGCACGTGCAGGTGCAGCTGCTGATGGCCGAGGTGATGCAGCGCTATGCCATCGGCGATCTCAGCCGCGATCTGCCCGAGTACCCCGGCGAGAAGGGCACGTTGACCCGCACCCTGGCCGCGGTCAAGCAGAGCCTGATGGCGATCAACGCGCAGATCGATGAACTGGCCCGTGCCGCGCGCGCTGGCGATTTCAGCATGCGTGGCGACGCTGCGGCATTCCAGTACCAGTTCCAGGCGATGGTGAACCACCTCAACGGCATGATGGCCAGTTCGCAGGCCAGCATCGCCGATGTCTCCGACGTACTGCGCGCCATTTCGCATGGCAACCTCACTGCGCGCATGGACGGCGAGTACGAAGGTGTTTTCGCGCGCATGCGTGACGACGCCAACACCACCACCGCACAGCTGACCGGTATCGTGCGTGGCATCCAGGTGGCCGCCGACAGCATCAACAACGCGGCGCAGGAACTGGCGGCCGGCAACAACGATCTGTCGCGCCGTACCGAACAGCAGGCCGCGAATCTGGAAGAGGCTGCCGCCTCGATGGAAGAGCTGACCTCGACCGTGCGCCAGAACGCCGAGCTGGCCCGCCAGGCCGACAGCGAAGCGCACGCGGCCGGTGTCGCCGTGCGCGAGACCGAGCAGGCCATGGCACAGATGGCGACCGTGATGGGCGAGATCGATCAGTCTTCCGCGCGCATCTCGGAGATCTCCACGGTGATCGATGGCATTGCTTTCCAGACCAACATCCTGGCGTTGAATGCCGCGGTGGAAGCAGCGCGCGCCGGTGAACAGGGCCGCGGCTTTGCCGTGGTCGCCAGCGAAGTGCGTACGCTGGCCCAGCGTGCGGGCGTCGCTGCCAAGGAGATCAAGGAACTGATCGAGGACGCCGCCGCCAAGGTGCAGAGCGGCCTGGCGGTGACCGTGCAGTCGGAAGCTGCCATTGCGCGCGTGGCGCAGGCCAGTTCGCGTACCACCCTGCTGATGAGCGACATCGCCGCCGCCAGCAAGGAACAGGCCGCCGGCATCGAGCAGGTAAACCAGGTGGTGGTGCAGATGGACCAGGTGACCCAGCAGAACGCGGCCCTGGTGGAAGAAGCCACCGCTGCCAGCCGCGCGCTGGAAGAGCAGGCACATGCACTGACCACGTCGGTGTCGGTGTTCCAGCTGGAACCGGGTGTGCGCAAGCACGCCGTGTCTGCACGCGCAGCGTAAGCAATCCGTAGTTGGATGTTGGATGACGCCCTGCATGCGATGGCCGCATGCAGGGCGTCGATGTGTCCAACGGATGGGCACAGCTAGCGCCCGCGCGCGGCACGTTCGATCAACCAACCGGCCGCGTACAGCAACAGCAGCGTTGGCGGCACCAGCACCGCATACGCGGTCGACCAGTCCAGCTCATCACCCGTCGCGTCTTCATCTGTTGGCGATGCTTCAACGGACGTCGAAGCGCGCCTGCAGTGGCAGGTTCACACCCCGCAGCAGATCCTTGACCACCACCTGCGCAGTCCACGTACCTTTCGGATCGCCGGGCTCGGCGACGAATTTCAGCTGCACGTTGGTCATGTACAACAGGGGGGGTGGACCCGGCAGACGGGCGGTGAAGCAGGGAACATCGCGCTCATCCGCGCTGGTGCTGCCGTCCGGGCGCAGCATGCGCACGTCGCAGTGGACCTTGGCGGCGCCATCCTCGTCCAGTTGCGGGTTGGACAGGAACGTCAGCACGAACAGCTCTCCGCCCAGCCGCACGTCGCTGGTCTCGGTGAAGTTCGGCGTGGTGTCCGCTGGGGTTTCCCACTTGGCCCGCCAATCGGCGTCGGAGGTGACCAGCAGCGATGCCGCAAAGCCATCGCTGGATTTCATGGCATCGGTCTGCGGCACCGCCTTGCCGTCGCCATTTATCCAACCATCGCTGGCAAAGGTGGTGAGTGGCAGCATCAGGGCCATCATGGCCAGTGCGTTGGTCCATCGCATCGACGATTCTCCTTGGTAGCCGCATCCTGCGGCGGAGCCGGCAGTATCGCGCAACCTTGACCGACGCAGCGGGAGAAGAGCAGAGCAGGAGCTTCCGCAGCCTGCCGATCCGGGCGATGCTTGCCAGCAAAGGAGGTGCCATGAAAACCGGAAACGAGGAGAAGGAGTGCGGCGATGCGTCGGCTGCGCCGCTGCACGTACTGATGCTGCCAGGCCTGGATGGCACCGGCAGGATGTCGACCTCGTTCCTGTCCGCGCTGCAGGCTCATGGGCTGACAACGCAGGCCATCGCCCTGCCTGCACAGGGAGCCCAGGATTACGCCACGCTTGCCGAGGGGCTGTGGCCGCAGTTGCCACACGAGCCATTCGTGCTGCTTGCCGAGTCCTTCTCAGGCCCGTTGGCGGTTGAACTTGCCATGCGGCATCCGCCCGGGCTGCGCGGACTGGTGCTGGCCGCGACCTTCGCGCGTCGGCCCGTGCCATTGCCGGCAGCCGGCGCGGCACTGCTGTCGCCGGCCTGGCCGATGCCTCCCGTAGCGTTGCTGGCCCGCCTGCTGCTGGGGCGATGGCGCACCCGCGAGCTCCTGTCGATGCTGCGCGATACGTTGGCGCAGATCCCGGCGGCCACGCTGCGGCAGCGCGCCGCAGCAACCCTGCGGGTGGACGTACGCGCACTGCTGCCGCAGATCACGGTGCCAACGCTGTGTCTGCAGGCCCGTCAGGACCGGTTGCTGTGGCCGCCGAGTGTGGCCGAACTGCAGGCCCTGTTGCCGGATGCGCGGCAAGTTTCCCTTGAAGGGCCGCATCTGCTGCTGCAGGCCTGTGCCGAACCGGCCGCCGCCGTGGTGGCCGGTTGGGTGAGGGCGCTGCCGACTGCGGACTAAACTGCTGGCGTGGGCAGGTGCCGTCTTCTTCGTGCTCCTGCGCGCGCTGCCGCTGCGCTTGCCGCCACCATCCTGCTTGTTCACGGTGGCCCAGGCGATGCGCTCGGCGGTGCCTTCACTTGCACCGCGTTCGCGCTCGCTCTCTTCGATGTGCTCGGCCTGGCGCTTCTGCTTGTCGGTATAGGCGGATTTGTCACCACGGGGCATGAGCATTCTCCTGTCGGATGATCAGGCCAGCAGGCGCAGCTTCGGCTCGCGCGCCCACTGGCGGGTGGCGGCAGCGCTGAGGAAGGCCTTGCTGTCTTCGGCCTCCACGGTGCCGGCATCGTTGCCGACGCGCGCTGCCTTCAGCAGGGTTTGTGCGCCTTCGTCACTGGCGATCGCTTTGAGATGCGCCCAGGCGTCGCTGACGAAGCCTACGGCCGCCGCTTCCTTGGCCAACGCCTTGCCAGCATCGGCACTCAGCACCACGGCCACCGCATCGAACACCACCGACGGGGTACCGGCCAGCTGTCCATCGGCTGCCTGCAGCTTGCCGTCGCTGAGCGTGGCGCCACCGACTTTCGGTGCGACCAGCTTGACGCTGGCGCCGGCCTTTTCAGCGGCTTTACGCAGGTCGGCGATCACTCGCGCATCGGAACCTTCATCGAACAGGATGCCGATGCAACGCCCCTGCAGCACTGGCTTGTTGCGGCCGATCACGCGTACTTCGGGTGCGGCGGGCAGGTCCTGCGCGGGGGTTGCCGTCGGTGCCGGGTCGGGCAGGGTGCGCAGGGCCAGTCCGTCGGCCACGCGCTTGGCCAGCCCCTCGTCGATATTGCGCAGATGGCTGACGGTGCGCACGCGCACCTTCTCGGTTTCCACCTTCGACAGCTCGAACACCAGCGCGGAGGCCAGGTGCGCCTGCTCCGGTTTCTCCAGGCTGCGGAAGAACATCCGTGCCTGGCTGTAGTGGTCGGCAAAGCTCTCCGCACGGGTGCGGCCCTTGCGCCCGTCATCGGCGCTGGCGTGACTGCGGAAACCGGCGGGTGTTTCGCGCGGGCTGTCCTCCTGCAGCGAGCTCGGGTCGTAAGCCACGCGTCCCTTCGGTACCTGCATCTGCATGTGGCCATCGCGCTGGTGGTTGGCGAACGGGCACTTCGGTGCGTTGATCGGGATCTGGTTGAAGTTCGGCCCGCCGAGGCGGATCAGCTGGGTATCCAGATAGGAGAACAGACGCCCCTGCAGCAGCGGATCGTTGCTGAAGTCGATGCCGGGCGGCACGTTGGCCGGGCAGAACGCAACCTGCTCGGTCTCGGCGAAGAAGTTGTCCGGCCAGCGGTCCAGCACCATGCGCCCGATCACCTGCAGCGGCACCAGCCACTCGGGGATGATCTTGGTCGGGTCCAGGTGGTCGAACGGGAAGCCGTCGGCCTGTTCCTCGCTGAACAACTGCACGGCCAGCTCCCACTCGGGGAAGTCGCCGCGCTGGATCGCCTCGAACAGGTCGCGCCTGTGGAAATCGTTGTCGGCTGCCTGCAGTTTCAGCGCCTCGTCCCAGATCGTGGACTGCAGCCCCAGCTTCGGGCGCCAGTGGAACTTGACGAAGGTGGAGTTCCCTTCTTCATCCAGCAGGCGGAAGCTGTGGATGCCGAAACCTTCGATGGTGCGCAGCGAGCGTGGGATCGTGCGGTCGCTCATCGCCCACATGATCATGTGCATCGATTCGGGCATCAGCGAGACGAAATCCCAGAACGTGTCGTGCGCGCTGGCCGCCTGCGGGAACGCGCGGTCCGGTTCCATCTTCACCGCATGGATCAGGTCGGGGAACTTGATCGCGTCCTGGATGAAGAACACCGGGATGTTGTTGCCGACCAGATCCCAGTTGCCTTCCTTCGTGTAGAACTTCACCGCGAAGCCGCGCACGTCGCGCGGGGTGTCGACCGAGCCGGCGCCGCCGGCAACAGTTGAGAAACGGGTGAACACCGGCGTCTTCACCCCGACCTCGGTGAGGATCTTCGCCCGCGTCACCTTACCCAGCGACCGGGTCAGTTCGAAGAAGCCATGGGCGGCCGAGCCGCGCGCGTGGACGATGCGCTCGGGAATGCGCTCGTGGTCGAAGTGGGTGATCTTCTCGCGCAGCAGGAAGTCTTCCAGCAAGGTCGGTCCACGCGGCCCCTGGCGCAGGGAATTCTGGTTGTCGGCGACCGGGATGCCCTGGTTGCTGGTCAGTACCGGATGGGCACCTCCTGCGAGCTGATGCAGTTCATCGCCCTGGCCGCGGCTGTCACGGTCGGCGGAGGGAGTGGCGGGAGCGCGCTTGCCGGTCGGCTTGCTGGCGGCCATGGAGGATCTCCTGGAGCGGGTAGGGGGCAGACCCCAGACACTGGCGCCGGCGGCGTTAATGCACGGTCCCGTGGGAGTGAACGCGCAGACAAATCGGCGGCTCGGGTATGCTTGCCGCATGCGAGTCGAACCCGCCGACATCGAAGCCCTGTTCGACGCCATTCCGGACGTGCTGTTCTTCATGAAGGACCGCCAGGGCCGCTACACCTACGTCAACCAGACCATGCTGCGACGGCTGGGCCTGCGTGCGCGCAAGGACGTGATCGGGCGCACCGCGGCCGAGATCTACCCCACCGGCCTGAGTGCGGACTATGTCGACCAGGACGCACGCGTGCTGTCCGGCGAGGTGATCGAGAACCTGATGGAACTGCACCTGTTCGCCAACCGCGAACCGGGCTGGTGCCTGACCTGCAAACGTCCGCTGGTGGTTGACGGCCAGGTCGAGGGGCTGATTGGCATCTCCCGCGACCTCGGCCAGAAGGACAGCCTGGGCACCCAGTACGAGCAGCTGCGGCTGGCCCTGGCCCACCTCAATACGCACTATGCCGAGAACGTGCGGATGCAGACCCTGCTGGACATCACCGGATTCTCGTTGTCCAAGCTGGAGCGCAGCTTCCGCAAGGTGTTCCAGATGACCCCGCAGCAGGTGCTGACCCGGTTGCGGATCCAGATGGCCATGCACCTGCTGCATGGCAACGAGAGCATCGCCTGCATCGGCCAAGCCTGCGGTTTCAGCGACCAGAGCGCGTTCACCCGCAAGTTCAAGGCTGAAACCGGTTTCTCGCCGCGCGCCTATCGCGCCCGTATTGGTGGGAATGTCGGCGGCAGTGTCGGCGAGCCGGTACCGGCCTGAGTTCCCTGCTGCGCTGTGCCTATCCC
>NZ_QAIJ01000007.1:0-1097 GCF_003060985.1 Stenotrophomonas sp. HMWF023 | reverse complement strand
GACCGTTGGTCCGCACGCCTCACCCTGCCATCGGCCCGCGCAGCGCATCAAGCACGGTGCGCATCGCCACGGTGACATGCCGGCGCGACGGGTAGTACGCGTAGTAGCCGTCGAAGTGCGGGCACCAGTCATCCAGTGTTGATTGCAGCCGGCCCTCCTGCAGGGCCGCCTGCACCTGGTCCTCAGGCAGCCAGGCCAGGCCACTGCCAGCCAGCGCTGCTGCCCGCGTCATGCCCATCGTGTTGAAGGTCCACTGGCCAGAGACGCGGATGCTCAGCTCGTTGCCGTCCTGGCCGAAATCCCATGGCATCAGGCCGCCATGGGTGGGCAGGCGCAGGGTGATGCAGTTGTGCCCCGCCAGATCGTGCGGGTGCATCGGCGCCACGTGCTGGCGAAAGTACGACGGCGCGCCCACCACGCGCATGCGCAGCGGCGGGCTGATCGGCAGCGCCACCATGTCGCGTGCCAGGCGTTCGCCGAGACGGATGCCGATGTCGTAGCGCTCGGCGACGATGTCGGCCAGGCCGTAATCGGTGGTCAGCTCGACCTTCAGGTCCGGGTACTGCTGCAGCAGTGGCGCCAGCCTTGGCCACGCCAGGTATTCGGCGGCGTGGCCGGTGGCATTGATGCGGATGGTACCTGCGGGCCGCTCGCGATATTCGGCCAGCGCGGCCAGTTCGTCTTCGATCTCGGCCAGGCGCGGGGCCAGGGTTTCCAGCAGGCGAGCACCGGCCTCGGTGGTGGCGACGCTGCGGGTGGTGCGGGTCAGCAGGCGCACGCCCAGTCGTTCTTCCAGCCCGCGCATGGCGTGGCTGAGGGCGGACTGGGAGACGCCCAGCTGGGCGGCTGCTTTGGTGAAGCTGCCTTCGCGGGCGACGTGGACGAAGGCTTGCAGGTCGTTGAGGTTTTCACGCGGCATGAGAGGGATGATACGGCCGGGCTGCGCCCGGCGCCCGCGGTAGTGCCGGCCGCTGGCCGGCAACCTCAACAGCAACAGCCGAAGCAAGAGCAAAAGCCGAAGCAACAGCAACATCGGTTTCCAGGGTTTGGCGGGGTGGGGCCGGTTGCGGGGGACGCCGTAAACCCGTCCTTGGGGG
>NZ_QAIJ01000075.1:0-2695 GCF_003060985.1 Stenotrophomonas sp. HMWF023 | reverse complement strand
ATCGTGCGGCGCAAAATGACACCGGTTTCCTGTCTGGCTAGAATCGACCGTGAACCGTGCCGGGGCCGAACCATCGGCCCGCCCCCTGCTCTGGAGAAGCCATGTACTGCAAGACCCATTACGCCACCCATCCCGATGCCATCAAGGGCGCCAGCAACGACCAGCTGCGCGAGCTGTACCTGCTCGATGGCCTGTTCAACGCCGATGCGGTGACCCTGAAATACACCCACTACGAGCGCTTCGTGCTGGGTGGCGCTGCGCCGGTCACCGGCCCGCTGGCCCTGCCCGCGCAGACCGAACCGGCTTCGGCCGCCGGCCATCCGTTCCTGGAGCGCCGCGAGCTGGGCATCATCAACGTCGGTAGCGGCACCGGTACGGTCACCGTCGATGGCACCGTGTACACGCTGGGGCCGAAGGATGGCCTGTACGTGGCGATGGGCAGCAAGGACGTCGTCTTCGCTTCGCAGGATGCCGCCAACCCGGCGCAGTTCTACCTGGCCTCGACCCCGGCCCATGCGCGCTTTGAAACCAAGCAGCTTTCGATCAAGGACGCGGTGGCACTGGATCGTGGCGCGCTGGAAACCAGCAACGAGCGCACCATCTACCAGTACATCGTGCCGGCCACCTGCCAGTCCTCGCAGCTGCTGCTGGGCCTGACCGTGCTCAAGCCGGGCAGCGTGTGGAACACCATGCCGCCGCACCTGCATGACCGCCGCAGCGAGGTCTATTTCTACTTCGACCTGGGCGACAGCGATCGCGTCTACCACTTCATGGGCGAGCCGGACGCACAGCGCCACATCGTCATCCAGAACAACGAAGCGGTGGTGTCGCCGCCGTGGTCGATCCACATGGGTGCCGGCACCAGCAACTACGCCTTCATCTGGGCGATGGGTGGCGAGAACCTGGATTACACCGACATGCACGTGCTGGACATCTGCCAGCTCAAGTAAGCACTGACAGGCCACCGCGCACGCCGCGCGGTGGTCGCTTGCCTGCATCACGCACGCCTCTACCAAGGAACGCATACGCAATGACCAATCCCTTCAGCCTGGAAGGAAAAGTCGCTCTGGTAACCGGTGGTAATACCGGCCTGGGCCAGGGCATCGCGGTGGCATTGGCTGCCGCCGGCGCCGATGTCGCGGTGGCCGGCATCGCCCCGCCCACCGAAACCATCGAGAAGATCACCGCGCTGGGCCGCCGCTGCCTGGCAGTGGAAGCCAACCTGATCAGCATCGAACCGGTCGAGCGCGTGGTGCGCGAAACCATCGAAGGCCTCGGCAGGCTGGACATCCTGGTCAACAACGCCGGCCTGATCCGCCGCGCCGATGCAGTGGACTTCAGCGAGCAGGACTGGGACGACGTGATGAACGTCAACATCAAGTCCGCCTTCTTCATCTCGCAGGCCGCCGGCCGTCATTTCATCGAACAGGGCAGCGGCAAGATCATCAACATCGCCTCGATGCTGTCGTTCCAGGGCGGCGTCCGCGTGCCGTCGTACACCGCCAGCAAGAGTGGCATCGCCGGCATCACCCGCTTGCTGGCCAACGAATGGGCTGGCAAGGGCGTGAACATCAACGCGATCGCGCCGGGCTACATGGCTACCGACAACACCGCCGCGCTGCGCGCCGATGCGGACCGCAACAAGGCGATTCTCGAGCGCATTCCGGCCGGCCGCTGGGGCAACCCGGAAGATCTGGCCGGTGCGGCGGTGTTCCTGGCCTCGTCGGCGTCGGACTACATCAACGGCGCGGTGCTGCCGGTCGATGGTGGCTGGCTGGCGCGCTGAAGCACACCGGTCTGTAGAGCCGAGCCCATGCTCGGCTGTCGCGCAGCGCGCGACCTCGTTCACTCTTATCGAAAAGCAGCCGAGCATGGCTCGGCACTACCGGGGCCCGGCCATGCGGAAGCTGTTGTTGCTGTTGCTGCTGTCGAGCACCGCCGCGCATGCGGCACCGGTGCGGCTGTTCATTGCCGGTGATTCCACCGCTGCCGAATACGGCCCCGAACGCGCACCACAGGCCGGCTGGGGGCAGATGCTGCAGAGCTATCTGGACCCGGCACGGATCGAAGTGCACAACCATGCCAAGGGCGGGCGCAGCACGCGCAGCTTCATCGACGAAGGGCGCTTGGACCCGATCGCCGCGGAACTACGTCGTGGCGATGTGTTGCTGATCCAGTTCGGCCACAACGACGCGAAGTTCGAAGATCCCACGCGCTACACCGATCCGGACAGCGACTATCCACAACTGCTGATGCGTTACGTGCAGGTGGCGCGTGACAAGGGCGCCACACCGGTGCTGGTCACGCCGGTGGCGCGGCTGCTGTACGACTTCGGTTCACTGCTGGATACGCATGCGCGCTACACGCTGCCGATGCAGCGGCTGGCCGCACGCGAGCACGTTGCGCTGATCGACCTCAACGACCGCAGCATGCGCTGGATCCGCGCGATGGGTGAGCAGGGTGCACGCCCGTACTTCCTGTTCGTGCCCGAGCAGAACAAGGCCGATGGCACGCACTTCAGCGCGGCCGGTGCCAATGCAGTGGCGTGCCTGGTGCTGCGCGAAGCGGTGCAGGTGTTGCCGACGCTGCAACCTGCACTGGTGCGCGATATCGATTGCGATGTCATGGGAACAGGGCAGGGCGGCGATCCTGCACGAGCCACGCAGGTGGTGCACGAAGATACGCTGGCGCGCGC
>NZ_QAIJ01000074.1:0-4081 GCF_003060985.1 Stenotrophomonas sp. HMWF023 | reverse complement strand
AGCTGGGCTACCACGTGCAAGCCAAGGTCATCAACGGCAAGCACTTCGGCCCTCAGCATCGCGAGCGAATCATCATCGTAGGCTTCCGCGAAGAGACCGCATTCACTTTCGACGACCTCGAACTGCCTGACTTTGGTATTTCGCCCCGCATGGCCTCCGTTCTGCACAAGCAGGATGGCAGTGAGGGGGAGGATCAGCCCTACATCGGTGGTGCAAAGGGCAAGGTACTGGACAAGTACACGCTGTCGGACAAGCTCTGGGAGTACCTGCAGAACTATGCGACCAAGCACCGGGACAAGGGCAACGGTTTCGGCTTCGGCCTAGTGACCCCTGAAAGCACCTGCCGTACGCTCTCCGCGCGCTACTACAAGGATGGTTCGGAGATCCTCATTTCCCAAGGCCCGAAGAAGAATCCGCGCCGACTGACGCCGCGCGAGTGCGCCCGTCTGATGGGCTTTGATGACAACTTCCGCATTCCAGTTTCCGATACCCGTGCCTACAAGCAGTTCGGAAACTCAGTGGTTGTGCCGGTGATCGCTGAAGTCGCCCGCATCATGGTTCCTCACCTGCCCCAGAAGTCTGATTCGGAGCCGGCAAAGCCGGCTAAGAAGAACGCCAAGGCCTGACCTTGGTCGACAGCCTCACCCCGGAGCAGCGGTCCGCGCAGATGTCGCGGATCCGTGGTTCGAACACCAAGCTGGAGGTCCTTGTCCGCAAGGGCCTCCATGCTCGAGGGCTGAGGTATCGACTGGGTGGTGCAAAGCTGCCTGGCAGACCAGACATCGTGCTGCCTAAGTATCGGACCGTGGTGTTCGTCCACGGGTGCTTCTGGCATGGGCATGATTGTCCGCTATACCGACTGCCGAAGACGCGCCCGGAGTTCTGGGCAGATAAGATTGGCAAGAACAGGATCCGGGATCTGCGCGTTACCGCCGAGCTTGAAGCCCTGGGCTGGCGGGTGCTGACCGTATGGGAGTGCTCCCTGCGCGGCAAGACCGCCCTTGAGCAGGCTTCATTCCTAGATCACTTGGCCGGGACCCTACGACAAACAGCTCATTGAGGAAGAACTAACGTGGACATGGATTTTCTGGAGCAGAGCTCAGACCAGTGGTCGCTGATGGAGTCCTTTGTCGGCCGCAGCGGCAAGCTGTTTCTGAAAAAACTCTCGCGTAATGATGCATCGTGGGCTAATGAGGGTGGCGGCCATCAGTATGGCTTCTATGTGCCCCGCGCCGTACGCGAGTCTGAATTTTTTCCGAAGCTTCATGCCCGGGAAGACATCCCGCATATCCTGGAAGCTGACTGTCCATCCTTCTGGCCTCAAACCGGTGAGGTCAGGAGCGACTCAGGTATCAAGTACTACAGCAACAAGGGCTCTGAGTGCCACTTCACGAGGATTCCCGCAGAGCTTTTTGCTGGCCTCAACCCCGCATCATGGCTTCTGGGCGGGACGCTTGAAGAGCCTGAAGGGGATGCGCATCACTGGTTCATGGTGATCGACTCAGCATCTACGGAAGCGGAAATGCTTGAGAGTCGCCTCGACATCCAAGCGAACTTCCACTTCGATCTTTTCGATCCATCGAAGTTCAAACGCGCCTCGGCCATCGAGTCGGACGAAGCTGCGGAACTGATCAGCGAGATCGATGCCGCGATAAGGACTGGCACCGTCGAGACGCTCGTTGCGAAGTACTCGAAGCTTCCTGATTCGCTTGTGCTTGCGGATGAGGCACGGTTGGATTTCCTCAGATCTGTGAGGTCGAAGACGTTCAACCCATGGGATATCAAAAAGCCTGGCGACGCTCTCATGCGCGTAAGCAGGGACATCGAGTTTTCAATCTACCGCCGACATGAGCTCCGCATGAGGGCAGTAGAAGTCGCCAAAGTTCTAGCCCAGCATGATCGGTCTGCGACTGCAGCTGTACGCGGTTTCGCGTCCTTGAACTCGATATTTCTCTCTGCGAGCCAACAGCGGAAGAGCCGAGCTGGAAAGTCATTTGAGACCCATCTGGCCGCCATGTTGAAGGAGGGGGGAGTGAGGTTCGAGGCGCAGGCAATTCTTGGCCAGCGACGGCCGGACTTCGTCCTTCCTGACCAGGCGACGGTAGCCCTGGACACGCAGCGGCGATATGAAGACGCAGCCATTCTTTCGGCCAAGACGACTCTACGCGAGCGATGGAAGCAGATCACCCACGAACGCTTCAATTGTGCAATCTTCCTGGCTACGGTGGATGACCGGGTTTCGAAGGAGGCGCTTGCAGATCTACGAAAGGCAGAGATCACGCTGGTGGTGCCGGAGTCGTTGAAGATGAAGACCAATGAGTCCCTCTACTATCACGACACGAACGTGATCTCCTTCCGGGATTTCTTTGACGAAGAACTGGCTCGCAAGCGGCCAGTTCTATTACTTGGAGGATGATCCGGGGGACGACAGTTTCATCCCAACACGGAAGCAACATGCTTAGACTCAATCTCCAAGTGCAACACCCCACTAACGAGTAGGGTGTCAGCATGTCCAGGCATTACAACCATATGAGCGAGGAAGAACGCGCTGTTGTCCAGATCGATATCCAGGATGGCAAGAGTATGCGATCCATCGCCAGGCGCTTGGGGCGGAGCCCTTCGACCCTGAGCCGCGAGTTGGCCCGGCAAGACGTTGGAGCGTACAGCGCCACCGAGGCCGGCAGAGACTATCGTGTCCGTCGACTACGCTCTGTTCGGCGCCGCCGACTGATCGAGGGCAGCGAGCGCTTTCAGTTCGTCCGTGATCACTTGGTTCTGTATCGCTGGTCGCCCCAGCAGATTGCTGCCAAGCTTCGCGCCAAGCACCCGGACGATTCCAGCCAGCGCGTAAGCCACGAGACTATTTACGCCAACATCTATGCCCACCCGCGTGGAGGGCTGAAGAAAGAGCTGGTGGAAGCCCTTCGGCAGAGTAAGCCGACGCGAGGGCTACGCCGCACGACAGCAGCAAAGCGGACAAGGGTTCCTGAGCAGCTGCGCATTGTGCATCGCCCGGAAGAAGTACAGAAGCGACTGGTTCCGGGTCACTGGGAAGGCGACCTGATCAAGGGTGCCTTCAAGCGCTCCTGCGCTGGGACGCTGGTCGAACGAAAGAAGCGCTTTGTGATCCTCTGCAAGATGGACGGCTGCACAGCGGAAGCGGCACTGGAGGGCTTCAGTCGGCAACTGAAAAAGCTGCATGAATCCATTCGCACGAGTTTGACTTACGATCCAGGCACGGAGCTCACGTGCTACCCAGAGCTGATGGACCGCTTGGACATCGACGTGTGGTTTGCTGATCCACACGCGCCGTGGCAGCGCGGCAGCAATGAGAACACCAACGGACTGCTTCGGCAGTTCCTGCCCAAGGGCATTGATCTGTCGAGGCCGAGCCAGGAGTACCTCAATCGCGTTGCGATGCTCATCACGTGTTGCGCTTGCTTCTTGAGACCGCCCTTTCTTTCAGGACTATTAACCCATGATCACTCGCGGCCATTACATCGGGTAGATTGTTGACGAGCTCGCTTCGATAAGTGCACAGGTGAAGATGCGCAATGGCTTAGGGCTCACGGACCTTACGCTATTCTGCGAAAACTTCTTCCGAGACGTACTAAACTGCCTGCTTAACGCAAATCTTGAGAGCTGAATGAAGAGCGCTCGAACGAACCTAGACTAGATCTTGGCGATAGAAAGAACGGACTGGCGATTCAAGTCACCTCATCTGCCACCTCCCAGAAGGCAAACGATGCTCTCCGCAAGATCACGTCAGACCAGAAGAATGAATACAAAAATCTTGTTGTATTGTCCGTTTGCGAGAGACAACAAAGCTAAACTTTAGATGCCAACATGGCCAATGAGCTGAGTTTTCACAGCAACTGCGTATGGGATATAAACACTCTCGCGCACAAGGCTCTAAATCTAGACATATTCACCTTGGAACGCTTCCACCGAACAGTCCGAGCGAATGTCGCGAAGGTACATGTAGAGCTTGAAGTTCCGGATGAGAAAGACACCTATCCCACTAGCGGATATGATCTATGGCAGCCCCGCATCCAACCTAGGATTGGCAATGGCATAGCGT
>NZ_QAIJ01000335.1:0-1561 GCF_003060985.1 Stenotrophomonas sp. HMWF023 | reverse complement strand
GACCACTTGCCGGAAATGATGTCTTTGTTCATTGCTGAGGCTTCCTTGGAATGCAACGGCGTTGTTACCGTGCATGCAGCTTCCCGCAATGGCTGTTGAAGCACGGTCAACCGACCATGAAAACGCTGCTCACCTGCTTGAATGGTTCACTACGCATCCACACGCGGCGTCCACTTCCAGCAATCGCGCATGAAAAAAGGCCGGGAAGATCCCGGCCTTTTCCGTACTGCGCACCACCTCAGGCTCAGTTGCCCTTGGCAGCATCCTCAACCTTCTCACCAGCCTTCTGCACGTCCTTGCCGGCACCGGCAACGGTGTTGCAACCGGCCAGCAGGGCCACCGAGAACATCGACAACAGCATCAGGGCAACTACGCGCTTCATGGGCTTCTCCTTGGGTTTGCCGCTACACCGCTCAATCACGGGGTTCGGTATTGATCGGGGCGGCAGGCTGGTTGAAGCCAACACTGCCGCGTGAGGTGCAATCTGGCGGCAGGGGCGTGGAGCGCGTGTGAACGGTTCGTCCAACCGTTCAGGCTGGACCCTCTCAGTCTCGCATCAGGGTCGATTTTCCGAACAGGCTTTCCACCAGATCCACGGCCAGTTCGGCGGTGCTGTTGTGGTTGTCCAGCAGCGGATTGAGTTCGACGATATCCAGCGACCCCATGCGCCCACTGTCGGCGATCATCTCCATCACCAGCTGCGCTTCGCGGTAATTCACCCCGCCCGGCACGGTGGTGCCAACACCCGGGGCGATGCTCGGGTCGAGGAAATCGACATCGAAGCTGACGTGCAGGTGGGTGTTCTCATCGATACCGGCCAGCGCCGCTTCCACGGTGCGCTTCATGCCGTTCTCGTCGATGTAGCGCATGTCGTAGACATCGACCTTGTGGGTCTTGATCAGGCGCTTCTCTTCCGGGTCCACCGAACGGATGCCGATCTGGTGCATCTGCGAGGGCTTGATGGCCGGCGAGGTGCCGCCCAGCTTGGTCAGCGCATCCGGGCCGAGGCCGCACAGGCAGGCCACCGGCATGCCGTGGATGTTGCCCGACGGCGTCACATCACTGGTGTTGAAATCCGAGTGCGCATCCAGCCACAGCACGCGCAGGTCCTTGCCCTGCTCGCGGCACCAGCGCGCGACTGCAGTGATCGAACCAATGCCCAGGCAGTGGTCGCCACCGAGCATGATCGGCATGCGCCCGGCCTGCAGCTCTGCATAGCTGGCTTCCATCAGCGCGTGGTTCCACGCCACCACTTCGTCCAGGTGACGGTAGCCCTGCACCGGCGCGGTCCACGGGTTGCGTGGGCCGTCCAGGTTGCCGAGGTCGCGCACGTCCACGCCCCGCGCTTCCAGTGCTTCAGGCAGGCCAGCCACGCGCAGGGCTTCCGGCCCCAGCCGGGCGCCGCGATGGCCCGCCCCGATGTCGGTGGGGACGCCGATCAGGGTAACGGCGGGATGATGGGCCATGGGTGCCTCCTGCGAACGAAAAAGAAGCACAGTCTAGCCAGACACATGTGACACCACTCGCGGCGGTGCAGCAGGACCACCCACGGGTAGTGCCG
>NZ_QAIJ01000334.1:10030-28506 GCF_003060985.1 Stenotrophomonas sp. HMWF023 | reverse complement strand
ATCCAGTACCACGCCATCCAGCAGCTCGGCCATGCGCTGCACGGTCGGCAGCATCTTCTCCCAGGCATCCAGCGCGGTCAGCGGCGCCGGCAGGGTCAGGAAGAAGGCGATGGCCGGGGTTTCCATGGCGCGGATGTTGCCCATGTCGAAGCTGCCCGGCTTCATGATGCTGGCCATCGAGAAGATCGGGCCGCGTTCGGGATGACCCTCGACAAGCCGGTGGAAGACATTCATGTGGCCAAACACCAGGCCGGTCTTTTCCGCTGCCACGACGATGTCTTCGCCACGCAGTTGTTCGCCCGCGCGGGCGGCCACGAACAATGAAACGATCTTGTCGAAATCCTGGGTCGCGCGCTTGCCCAGGTCGCTGGCTGCGCCATCGACGTCGGGCAGTCTCAGTTCGGCCTGCTCGACCGCATCGCCCATGCCAGGCTCGACGCGGCCATCAGCCACGGGCACGCCATCCTCGCCCAGCACCGGCTCGCGGCGCTCGCCGCTTGCCGGCTCGGCGCTGTCCAGACGACGGCCCTGGGGCTTCTTCTTGGGACGGCCAAACAGGAAGATCGCAGCGACCAACAGCAGGCCGGCGGCCAGGATGCCGATGCGCAACAGTGCCGTGTCGGACATTCGTTAGGTTCTCCGGCTAGTTCATTCAGGTAACTAGGATGGCACGTCAGGCCGCGCCCGCCAATCGCGCGGCTTCTTCCAGGTCCACGCTGACCAGGCGGCTGACACCCGGTTCGCGCATCGTCACGCCCGACAACTGGTGCGCCGCTTCCATCGTGGCCTTGTTGTGGCTGACGAACAGGAACTGCACCTTCTCGCTCATTTCCTTGACCATGTTGGCCAGGCGGCCGACGTTGGCTTCATCCAGCGGCGCATCCACTTCGTCCAGCAGGCAGAACGGCGCCGGGTTGAGCTGGAAGATCGCAAACACCAGTGCCACGGCGGTCATCGCCTTTTCGCCACCGGACAGCAGCGAGATGCTCGACACCCGCTTGCCCGGGGGGCGCGCCATGATGGTCACACCGGTGTCGAGAAGGTCTTCACCGGTCAGTTCCAGGTAGGCATGGCCACCACCGAACAGGCGCGGATACAGCGCCTGCACACCGGCGTTGACCCGATCGAAGGTGTCCTTGAAACGGCCACGGGTCTCGCGGTCGATCTTGCGGATCGCATCTTCCAGGGTCTCCAGCGCGGTGGTCAGATCCATGTGCTGGGCGTCCAGATACTCCGAGCGCTGCGAGGCTTCACCATATTCGTGGATCGCGGCCAGGTTGACCGGCTCCAGCCGGCGCATGCGGCCATCGATCTGGTGCACGGCTTGTTCCCAGTCGCCCAGGCGCGCCTCGTCGGGCAGCGTGTTGATCACATCCTGCAGCACGAAACCGGCCTTCTCCACTGCGCCCTGCAGGGTTTCGGCACTGAGCACCAATGCCTGCTGGTCCAGCTTGCGCTGCGAAATACGCTCGCGCTGGGCCAACGCCTGCTCGTCGCGCTGGTGGCGGGTCTGCTCGTAGTTGCGCAGCTCGGCGTCGATGCCATCCAGCAGCGTGCGCGCTTCGGTCAGCACGCGATCGGCACGGACACGCTCTTCCAACGCGTTCTGGTGCTCTGCCTGCAGCGACTCGACCGGTGTATCGCCTTCGTCCAGCTGCGAATGCAGTTCGCCCAGGCGCGAATCCAACTGGCCACGCTGGGTGCTCATGCGTTCCAGTGCCTGGCTCAACGAGGCCACCTGGGCACGCTGCGATTCCAGGGTCAGCGCCAACGCGTGCGAACGCTCGCGTACCGCACGGGCTGCGTCGCGGGCCAGGTCACGCGCCTCGGTCAACTGACGGCGTTCGCCCTCCAGGCCCTGCCGGTTCGACTCCAGGCCGCCCATGCTGTTGACCGCATTCTCCAGCCGCGAACGCGCTTCACGCGCCTGCTCGCGATTGATGTCCAGGGTCTCCAGCAACTGGCTGAGCTCGCCTTCGATGCGGTCGATGCGTGTGCGTGCCGCCTCGACCTTGCCCTGCTGGCCCTGCAGCTGGCCGGCCAGTTCGGACACCGCGCGGTGCGCCAGGTACAGCGCCCGCTGCGCATCCTCGCGCTGCTGTTCGGCCGCCAACAAGTGCTCACGGAAACCGGCCAGCTGTTCTTCCAGTTCGGCTTCGCGCGACTGCAGCTGCTCGATCTGCTCGCGCAGCTCGTTGATTTCGCGTTCGCGCAGCAGGGCACCCTGCTTGGCGGCGCCGGAGCGCGATACGCGCACCCAGCCCTCGCCCAGACGTTCACCGCCCTGGGTGATGATGGAATCGCCCTCAGGCAGGCTGGCCTGCAGTGCATTGGCTTCGGCCAGGTCGCGCGCACCGTGCAGGCGCGCAAGCAGGCGCCGGATGGGCGCCGGGCCACGCACACGTGCAGCCAGCGAGGTCGGTGCGACCTTCAGGTCCGCGCCGTCATTGGCGACCAGTGCGATGCGACCTTCGCCCAGTTCGCCCAGCGCGTCGACCAGGCTGGCGGGGTCATCGACCAGAACGCCTTCGATCAATTGGCCGAGGGCGCTTTCCACCGCGTTTTCCCAACCCGCATCGACATCCAGGCGCTCGCCCACGCGTGCGGCCGAATCCAGGCCACGCGACTTCAGCCATGCCACCGCCGCGCCCTGCTCCTGGCCAAGCGCGGCCTGCTGCAGGGTTTCCAGCGAGGACAGGCGCCCGCGCAGACCATTGACCTGCTTGCGCAGTTCGGCCAGCTCGTTCTGGCCGCTGCGCTGCTGCTCCTGCACGGCGGCGACACCGTGCTTGCGCTCCTCGACCTGTTCGGTCAGTTCATCCAGCGCGGTCTTCTGCGTGTCGTGCTGCAGATGCAGTTGTTCGAAGACTTCATCCAGCGCATCCACGTCGAGGCCAGCGCGCTCGGCCGCCAGCGCTTCGCGGCGACGATCGGCATCAAGGATCTGCTTGTCCAGGTAGTCCACGCGTGTGCGCTCGACCTCGCCCGCACGCGAGGCTTCCGAACTCTGCGACGTGTGCTGCTCCCACCGCTGCTGCCAATCGGACAACCGCGTTTCGGCCTCACGCAGGCCTTCCTGCTTGATCTCGTTCTCTTCCTGCAGCTCTTCCAGCTGCGGGGTGGCCGCATCGACCGCTTCGCGCAGCACCATCAGCTTGGCTTCGTCCCCACTGATGTGCTGGCCCAGTTCGGCCAGCGCCTGGCGGGTTTCATCGCGCGCCTTGTGCAGGCGCTGCGACAGTTCGCGCTGGTGCTGGATCTGCTGTTCGAGACGGGCCAGCGTGCTGCCCACCTGGTAGACCTCGGCCTGCGCGGCGTTGAGCGAATCGGCCGCCTCCTCGCGGCGCACGCGCGAGGTCTCGATCCGCGCCTCTGCATCACGCTGATCGGCAATCAGCTGCTGCAGCTTGGTTTCTTCCTGAGACAGGCCTTCGCGCAGCTTGGACAGGCGACCATCCAGGCCGCGGTACTCCAACGCCTTCCACTCCGCGTCCTTGACCCGGCGCTCTTCCTGCAGCGCCTGGTACTGCTCGGCCTGTTTCGCCTGCCGCTTGAGGTGTTCGAGCTGCTTGGTGATTTCCTCGCGCAGGTCGCCAAGGCGGTCCAGGTTCTCGCGGGTGTGGCGGATGCGGGTTTCGGTTTCCTTGCGGCGCTCCTTGTACTTGGAGATGCCGGCGGCCTCCTCCAGGTACACGCGCAGGTCTTCCGGGCGCGCCTCGATGATCTGGCTGATCATGCCCTGCTCGATGATCGAGTAACTGCGCGGGCCCAGGCCGGTACCGAGGAACAGGTCGGTGATGTCGCGGCGGCGGCACTTGGTGCCGTTGAGGTAGTAGTTGCTGCTGCCGTCGCGACTGACGGTGCGCTTGACCGAGATCTCGTTGAACGAGGCGTACTCGCCGGAAATCGTGTGATCCGAGTTGTCGAAGATCAGCTCGACGGTGGCCTGCGAAACCGGCTTGCGGGCATTGGAACCGGAGAAGATCACGTCGGTAAGCGAGTCACCACGCAGGCGGCTGGCCGAACTTTCGCCCATGACCCAGCGCACCGCGTCGATGATGTTCGACTTGCCGCAGCCATTGGGCCCCACCACGCCGGTCATGTTGGTCGGCAGGTGCAGGGTGGTCGGATCGACGAAGGACTTGAAGCCGGACAGCTTGATCGTGGAAAGACGCATGGCGTGATTGGGTTCCGGGCAAGGGCCTTACGGCCACCACCATAGTGGATGTCAGGTCAGCCAGCACCTCAAGCCCTTGATTTCAAAAGAATTCAACAAGGCCAAGGGTGACGCAATGGAATGAGTATAGCGGGGCGAATGTTCCACGGGCGGGATGACGGGCGCGGAGAGCCCGTGGAGTGGACCCCGATGTCGCTTTACGCCCGGCGCGACGGACTACCCAAGCAACGAGCAAAGTGCAAGTTATTGATATTTATTGGTTACTGAACCGAGTCGCAGCCCTGCACAACAGAAGCTGTGCAGGATGGACGGATGTACCGACCGCTTTCATTTACCCCCACCTACGACGCGGCGACTGTTCCCGTGCTCGGAGGAACCGCTTGGCTGGATGCCCGCGCCCCTTGGCCAACCAGCATCCATAGACACCCGTTGCTTCACCTGGCTAGCTTTCCGACCACATTCATTCGAAACCACGTCCCCGGACTCGACCTAGCGCCCGGGCTGATCATTTCGGTCTTCACGCCGTACCTCACCTCGGGCGAGCAGAGATTCGAAGAAGCCATGAACCACGGCGGCCGTGTAATTGCTCACTGGCCCGGGCGTGAACCGACGCCTTCTCCCTGCGCTCCGATTGGACCACTCCACATTTGCGCCGGGACGGCGGTGGCTGAGGGCGAAGCACCTCATGGAGGTTCGAAGATTGGTGGGCGGCCTTACTGGCTGCAGGATGACAAATCGGAGGGCCAAGCGTTCGTCCTTCAATTCGACGAATTCGATCTTGATAAGGCAGCTCCGACGCATCGAGGAATCCTGGTCGGGGGGATGGGCTATCTGTTGCTTGATCGCAACATTCCCTCACCTTCGGCGGACTGCGGGCGATTCATCATTCAAACAACCTAAGGCAAGTGATGAGTCAGCCCAACGTCGCTTGGTTGATTCGTATTGATGGTCGGCGAGGGCAAATCAGTGCCTTCTAGGCCCAAAGTTCATCGGACCAATGCATGTATCGAGAAATGGTATTTGGTGATCGTTGCCAAGCTCCGGATCGGGCCTTTCTGGGAGGCGCACCATACCTGCCTGCCGATGCCCAGTGGCCAAGCGACGCCACGGGGAAGCCAATGCTTCATCTGGCAAGCCTCCCTGCGCCGTTCGTTCAAGCGCACGCTCCGAAGATCGCTATCAAAGCGAATCTCTGCGTTTCGATTTTCACACCCTATGACGTTCGTGATGATGCCTATATCGAGACCGCTATACAGGCTGGCGGACGTGTCATCGCCTATGTACCTCACGCACTCGGTGCACGCAGCGCAGCACTCCCATTTGACCCGTGTCTGATCAACACTGACGCAGCTTCCATCCCAGATGACGCCCAAAATGGAATCGCCAAAATCGGCGGAATTCCTACCTGGCTCCAGGATGATTGCAGTGAAGGACGGGAATTCATCCTCCAGATCAACAGTTCCCGCTTGAACCGGGCAGCGCCAACGCATCGAGGAATTCTTGTCGGCGGAATGGGATACCTGCTGCTTGAACGCAACATTCCCGCCCCTTCAATGGACTGCGGTCGATTCGTCATCCAGACCACCTGAACAACCAGTCGAGCATGGCTCGACTCTACATACCCGGCCATCGCCCAAAACAAAACGGGCACCCTTGCGGGCGCCCGTTCTGGTGATACCAGGCCTTGCGGCGTGGGATCAGGCCTTTTCGGCTTCAACCACGACCTTGACGGTGGTCTCGACGTCCGCGTGCAGGTGCACCAGGACTTCGTACTCGCCAATGTTGCGGAAGGCGCCTTCGCCCAGGATGACTTCGCTCTTGCTCAGCGGCAGGCCGGCAGCGGTGAAGGCATCGGCGATTTCGCGGGCGCCGACCGAGCCGTACAGCTTGCCTTCGGTCGAAGCGTTGGCGGCGACGGTCACGCTCGCGCCTTCCAGCTTGGCCTTGCGGGCTTCAGCGTCGGCGTGGATGGACTGGGCCTTGGCTTCGTAATCAGCGCGCTTGGCTTCGAACTCGGCCTTGTTGCTCTCGGTGGCCGGAACGGCCTTGCCCTGCGGCACGAGGAAGTTACGGCCGTAGCCCGGCTTCACGTCGACCAGGTCGCCGAGGTTGCCGAGGTTGGTGACTTTCTGCAGGAGGATCAGCTGCATGGTATTGCTCCAGATAAGTTATTCGTTAGCGAGGCGCGGGCCCCGCAACAAAGGCTGTCCGAATAGCTGGCACAGCGGGGGCAGCGCGAAGCTGCCCCGCCGGCATCAGACGTCGTGGTTGTCGGTGTACGGAATCAGGGCCAGGAAGCGAGCGCGCTTGACGGCGGTCGCCAGCTGACGCTGGTACTTCGACTTGGTACCGGTGACGCGGCTCGGCACGATCTTGCCGTTCTCGGTCAGGTACTGGCGCAGGGTGTTGAGATCCTTGTAATCGATCTCCTTGACACCTTCGGCCGTGAACTTGCAGAACTTGCGGCGACGGAAGAACTTGGACATGTCAGTGCTCCTTAGGCGGCCGAAGCGGCGTCGTCGCCGGCATCGTTGTCAGCGGCGGGGGTGGTTTCGCCTTCTTCGTCATCACGACGACGACGCTCACCACGCTCGGGCTTGTCGCCCTTCTCGTCCTTGCTCTTCATGATCAGCGACTGCTCGGTGTCAGCCTCGTCACGCTTGATGACCAGGTTGCGCAGCACGGCGTCGTTGAAGCGGAAGCTCTCGGTCAGTTCGGTCAGAACGGCCTGGTCGACTTCGATGTTCAGCAGCACGTAGTGCGCCTTCACCAGGTTCTGGATCGGGTACGCCAGCTGGCGGCGGCCCCAGTCTTCCAGACGGTGGATGGTGCCGTTGCCGTTCTCGACCAGCGACTTGTAGCGCTCGATCATGGCCGGGACCTGCTCGCTCTGGTCCGGGTGGACCATGAACACGATTTCGTAATGACGACTCATGTTTTTCTACCTTTCGGATGTGGCCTTGCGGCCGGACAGCCCCCCGCCGTTGATACCGCGGTGGGGCAAGGGATCCTGCCAGGGAGGCAGGAAGCCGCGCATTATGGCGCAGACGGGGCGTCGCGGACAAGCCGCGGATCTCCCCGGGGAGCTGCGAAGCCGCTGGCGATGCCCGGGATTCTAAAAATACCGTTAAAATTCAACAGCTTGAACCAGGTCACATCAAAAAAAGCACTGGTAGCGCAGCGTCCGCAGCTCGCCACAGCTGTCGCAGACACCCGCCACCTCCTCGAAGGAGATCGCGTAGGCGGTGGGAAAACAAGGAAAACCCGGTCGTTCCATCCCTGGATCCTCTGCGTTAACGTCCAGCCATGAACCGCCTCAAGCGAATCCGGCACTGGATCAACCGCGACAATGGCCGCCTGTTCCGCGTGGGCAACGGCCCGATCAGCGGCGCTACGGCCTTGGGCTTTCTGAGCTTGGTGGCGGCACTGCTGATGCATCTTCTGCACGACGCCATAGGGCTGCCAGGCGCCTACGCAGCGGCCTGCCTGATGACAGGCGGCGCGTTGTTGGCCTGGGATGCCTGGCGCAACCGCCGCTGACCAGGGCCTGGGGCGCCCCAACGTCCGTGCCGACCAAGGTCGGCATCTACCCAAGCGGGCCTCAGGCCTTGTCGGCGTCGGTGGTGAAGCTCTCGCCGCAGCCGCACTCGGCGGTGGCATTCGGGTTGCTGAACGTGAAGGTCTCGCTCAGGCCGTGCTTGCCGAAGTCGATCACGGTGCCATCCACCAGGGCCAGGCTCTTGGCGTCGACATAGATCTTCACCCCGTCCTGGTCGAACACGGTGTCGTCCGCGCGCTCGTCGCGGGCCAGGTCGGTGATGTGGCCCCAGCCCGAGCAACCGGTCTTGGTCACGCCAAAACGCAGGCCCAGCGCGCCGGGGGTCTGGGCGACGAAGCGCTGTACGCGCTCGAAGGCAATAGGGGTCAGGCTGACAGCCATGGTGGATCACTCCAGAGGTACCGGGACATTATAGGGAGCCGATGACCGCAGAAATGCCTCGCAAGCAGAACGCTGCAACCGGTAAACTCCCGTGTTCAGAGATCGAGTCGATCAGCAGAGGATTCAAGTCATGACGGTGGTCAGCGTTGAACATGCGCTTGCCGGGAAGATCCCGGAAGGTGGCGAAGTCACGGTACGCGGTTGGGTGCGCACGGTGCGCGGTTCAGCAAATCTGGCTTTCGTGAATGTGACCGACGGCTCCTGCTTCGCTCCGATCCAGGTCGTGGCCGGCGACGCGCTGGCCAACTTCGACGAGATCAAGCGCCTGACCACCGGCTGCTCGCTGGTGGCCACCGGCACCTTGGTGAAGTCGCAGGGCAAGGGCCAGTCGTTTGAGATCCAGGCCAGCGCGGTCGAGGTGGTCGGCTGGGTCGAAGACCCGCTCACCTACCCGATCCAGCCCAAGCCGATGACGCCGGAGTTCCTGCGTGAAGTGGCGCACCTGCGCCCGCGCACCAACCTGTTCGGCGCGGTCACCCGCATCCGCAACTGCCTGGCCCAGGCCGTGCACCGCTTCTTCCACGAGAACGGCTTCAACTGGATCAGCACCCCGATCATCACCACCTCCGATGCCGAAGGCGCCGGCCAGATGTTCCGCGTGTCCACCCTGGACATGGTGAACCTGCCGCGTGACGCCCAGGGCGGGATCGACTTCAGCCGCGACTTCTTCGGCAAGGAAACCTTCCTGACCGTGTCCGGCCAGCTGAACGTCGAGGCCTACTGCCTGGCGCTGAGCAAGGTGTACACCTTCGGCCCGACCTTCCGCGCCGAGAACAGCCACACCACCCGCCATCTGGCGGAGTTCTGGATGATCGAGCCGGAAATCGCCTTCGCCGACCTGGCCGAAGACGCCCGCCTGGCCGAAGAATTCCTGAAGTACCTGTTCCGCGCGGTGCTCAACGAGCGCGGCGACGACCTGGCCTTCATCGCCGAGCGCGTGGACAAGAACGCGATCACCAAGCTGGAAGACTTCATCAACGCGCCGTTCGAGCGTATCGATTACACCGATGCGGTCGCCCTGCTGCAGAAGTCGGGCCGGAAGTTCGACTTCCCGGTCGAATGGGGCCTGGACCTGCAGACCGAGCACGAGCGCTGGCTGACCGAGGAACACGTCGGTCGCCCGGTGGTGGTGACCAACTACCCCGAGCACATCAAGGCCTTCTACATGCGCCTGAACGATGACGGCAAGACCGTCGCCGCGATGGACGTGCTGGCCCCGGGCATCGGCGAGATCATTGGTGGCAGCCAGCGCGAAGAGCGCTTGGATGTGCTGGATGCACGCATGGCGCAGTTCGGCCTGGATCGCGAACACTACAGCTGGTACCGCGATTTCCGCCGCTACGGCTCGGTGCCGCACGCCGGCTTCGGCCTGGGCTTCGAGCGCCTGGTGGTCTACGTATGCGGCCTGTCCAACATCCGCGATGCGATCCCCTACCCGCGCGCCCCGGGCAGCGCGGACTTCTAAGCCCACACGCACGACCACGGAGGTACTGTCCCCATGACCCTGTTCTTCGCCCTGTGTTTCGTCGGCGTTGCAGTGGCCGGGTTCAGTGCCTTCGTGATTTTCTGGCCGCTGACCCTGGTGCATGTGCGCGATCGCCATCCGGCGCTGGCGCAGCGCTTCGGCAGTGGCGCCTTCCTCAAGCCCGATGCGCTGGGCTGGCTGCTGCGGCGCGAATACCGCACCCAGCCGGACCGCTCGCTGTCCGGGCTGGCGACGCCCGCCTGGGTATCGCTGCTGACCCTGCTGGCTGGACTGGGCATGGCTGCCCTGCTCTGGCTGGCCTCGCTCTGGTAAGACACATATGAACGACCTTTCCCACGTCCGTGACAGCTGGTGGCTGGCCAGCCTCGGCAACACCCTGATCTGGGCACGCCTGCGCATCCGCGAGGCCGGCACCGCCGAAGTGCTCGACAGCGATGGCAATACGCTGAGCTACGACAGCGAGGACACCGCCCGCTCGCAGCTGTTCGACGCCGAGTTCGTCGAGTACGAAGGCCTGGACGAAGAAGATGCACTGGTGCGCGGATTCTCGCTGCATGAAGTGCAGCCACCGCAGGCGGGCAGCGACGAAGGCCTGCGCGGGCGCATGGTGCAGTCACTCGGCAGTCGCGCCTGAGGCCAGTCGATGTTCACCCCACGCGCTTTCGCACAGACCGACCTGCAGTGGCTGGATCGCCTGTTGGCGCGTGATCCATTCGTCACCGTGCTCACCGCCGGTGGCGATGGCTTGCCGGAACTGACCCGGTTGCCGGTGCTGTACCAGCGCGACGGCGACCACATCGAACTGCGCGGCCACTGGGCCCGTGCCAACCCGCAGGCACGCCACAACGGTGCGGCCAAGGTGCTGGTGGACGGGCCGCATGGCTATGTATCGGCCAGCTGGTACCCGGACAAGGAGCCTGCCGCGCGGGTACCTACCTGGAACTACGCCGCCGCCGAGCTGCGCGGCCAGCTGCAGACGTTCGACGATACCGATGCGCTGGCCCAGCTGGTCAGCGATACCGGCGACCGCTTCGAAGCCAGCGTCGGCCAAGACTGGCGGTTCGAACCCGAGCGTGACGACCACCGCCGCCAGCTGCGCGGCATCGTCGGCTTCCGCTTCACCGTCGAACAGGTGCAGCTGACGTTGAAGCTGAGCCAGAACCACCCCGAGGCCAACCAGCAGGCGGTGATGGCCGAACTGGAACGCCTGGACAACCCTCATTCCACCGAACTGGCGCAGTGGATGCGCCGGTATCGCGACGAAGCCGCCGCAGGCAGCTGAGCGCCCTGTTTCCCGCGACGACGCGACCAGAACGGCCGCGCCTTGCCCCCACCCGACGTCAGGGACCCCGAACATGAAAGACATCCACAAGCTGCTGCAGAACAACCGCGAATGGGCAGACCGGATCGAGAAGGAAGATCCCGACTTCTTCCATCAGCTGGCCAAGCAGCAGCATCCGGAATACCTGTGGATCGGCTGTTCCGACTCGCGCGTGCCGGCCAACCAGATCATCGGCATGGCCCCGGGTGAGGTGTTCGTGCATCGCAACGTGGCCAACGTGGTGGTGCACACCGACCTGAACTGCCTCAGCGTGATCCAGTACGCCGTGGACCAGCTGAAGGTGAAGCACATCCTGATCGTCGGCCACTACGGCTGCGGCGGCGTGCACGCCAGCTTGAACAACACGCGGGTGGGCCTGGCCGACAACTGGCTGCGCCATGTCGGCGACGTGGCACAGAAGCACGCGGCGATCATGGATGCGATCGAGGAGCCGGAGCTGAAGCATGCGCGCCTGTGCGAACTGAACGTGATCGAGCAGGTGGTCAACGCCTGCCGCTCGACGATCGTGCAGGATGCCTGGGCCCGTGGCCAGAAGCTGATGGTGCACGGCTGGGTGTACAGCCTGAAGGATGGCCGCGTGCGCGAAATGGGCATCGACGTGGGCGCACCGGAAGACCTGCAGCCTGCATATGAGAAGGCCCTGTCCTACGTTCCGCGCCGCGGCCGCCGCGACTGACCCTCCCTCCCACGGACACTCCCATGCTTGCCTCCCCCATCAACCTGCTGGGCTGGATCGAGGAAAACCGGCATCTGTTGAAGCCGCCGGTCGGCAACAAGATGATCGACAACGGCGATTTCATCGTGATGGTGGTCGGCGGGCCGAACAGCCGCACCGATTTCCACTACGACGAAGGCCCGGAGTGGTTCTATCAGCTGGAAGGCGAAATGGTGCTGAAGGTGCAGGAGGATGGCGCGGTGCGCGATATCCCGATCCGCGCTGGCGAAATCTTCCTGCTGCCGGGCAAGGTGCCGCACTCACCGCGACGCCCACCCGGCGGCGTCGGCCTGGTGGTGGAACGCAAGCGCCTGCCGCATGAGCGCGATGGCGTGATCTGGCATTGCGAGCGCTGCAACCACAAGCTGTACGAAGAGTACTTCACGTTGCAGAACATCGAGACCGACCTGCCGAAGGTGTTCGCGCGCTACCAAGCCAGCCTGGAACTTCGTACCTGCAGCGAGTGCGGCCACGTGGATCCGTTGCCGGCACCGGCGACGGCCTGACAGCGCCACCGCGCTGGCATGTGCACACCTTGGTGGGCATTCGGTCGCTCCCGCGCTGGTAGACGCCCACCTTGGTGGGCGCTCGGTCGCTCCCGCGCTGGTAGATGCCCACCTTGGTGGGCGCTCGGTCGCACGTGCGCCAACCAAGGTTGGCGACTACCGCATCATGCGGCGCTGGTGCTGGGTTGGCAGGCACCGGGTCATGCCCCAGGCGCTACACTGGCAGCCCCGTTGCAGCCTGTTGCCCGACCATGTCCGACCTGCTCAGCCGCACCCACGCCATTGCCCTTGATGCCGCCGATCCGCTGCGGCCGCTGCGGCAGGAATTCCTGATTCCGCGCCACGGTGGTGGTGAGCAGACCTACTTCGTCGGCAACTCGTTGGGCCTGCAACCGCGCGGCGCGCAGGCGGCGGTGCAGGAAGTGATGAAGCAGTGGGGCGAGCTGGCGGTGGAAGGCCACTTCACCGGGCCGACCCAATGGCTGTCGTACCACCGTCTGGTCAGCGCACAGCTGGCGCGCGTGGTCGGCGCACTGCCCAGCGAAGTGGTGGCGATGAACACGCTGAGCGTGAACCTGCACCTGATGATGGTCAGCTTCTACCGGCCCACGGCCGAACGCCCGGTGATCCTGATGGAAGCCGGCGCGTTCCCCACCGACCGCCATGCGGTGGAAGCACAGATCCGCTTCCATGGCTTCGACCCGGCCGACTGCCTGGTGGAAGTGCAGCCGGATGAAGCCAACGGCACGATCTCGATGGCCGCGATCGAACGCGCGATCGCCACGCACGGTCCGCGCCTGGCGCTGGTGCTGTGGCCCGGCGTGCAGTACCGCAGTGGCCAGGCCTTCGACCTGGATGCGATCACCCGCGCAGCACGCCTGCAGGGCGCGCGCATCGGCTTCGACCTGGCGCACTCGGTCGGCAACCTGCCGCTGCGCCTGCATGACGTCGCCCCGGACTTCGCCGTGTGGTGCCACTACAAATACCTCAACAGCGGACCGGGCGCCGTGGCCGGTGCCTTCGTGCACGAACGCCATCATCGCGACACCACGCTGCCACGCTTTGCCGGCTGGTGGGGCCATGACGAAGCCACCCGCTTCCAGATGGCCCCGCAGTTCCAGCCCGCGGTTGGCGCCGAGGGCTGGCAGCTGAGCAATCCGCCGATCCTCGGCCTGGCGCCGCTGCGTGCATCGCTGGACCTGTTCGAACGTGCCGGCATGGACTCGCTGCGCAGCAAGTCGCTGGCACTGACCGGCATGCTCGACGCCTTGGTACGCGCGCGCCTGCCGCAGGTGCTGGAGATCGTCACCCCGGCCGAGCCGGAGCGGCGCGGCTGCCAGCTGTCGCTGCGGGTGATCGGCGGCCGCGAGCGCGGACGCGCCCTGTTCGAACATCTACGCGCCATCGGCGTGCTGGGTGACTGGCGCGAGCCGGACGTCATCCGCATCTCGCCGACCCCGCTCTACAACCGTTATCTGGACGTGCACCACTTCGTCGAGGAAGTGGAAGCCTGGGCCGGCCTGTAAGCCGCCCTCCCCCTACTGCTGGACAGTTCGTTGATCGCACATGCATCCCGCTCGCTGAGCATTGTCGGCGCCGGCCTGGCCGGATCCCTGCTGGCCATCCTGCTGTCACGGCAGGGCTGGCGCATCACCCTGTACGAACGCCGTGGCGATCCGCGCATCGCCGATTACGAAAGCGGTCGCTCGATCAACCTGGCCCTGGCCGAGCGCGGACGCAACGCGTTGCGCCAGGCCGGCGTGGAAGACGAAGTGATGGCGCGCGCGGTGATGATGCGCGGACGCATGGTGCATCCACGCGAGGGCGAGCCGCAGCTGCAGCGCTACGGTCGCGACGACAGCGAAGTGATCTGGTCGATCCATCGCAGCGACCTGAACACCACATTGCTGGAACTGGCCGAGCAGGCCGGTGCCACCGTGCATTTCCACCGCCGCCTGCATACGGTCGACTTTGATGCCGGCTACGCGCGTTTCATCGATGATCGTGACGACAGTCCGCACGATATCCGCTTCGATACGCTGGTGGGTGCAGACGGCGCAGGCTCGGCGCTGCGTGCGGCGATGAACCGGCGCGAACCGCTGGGCGAGGACATTGCCTTCCTCGACCATTCCTACAAGGAACTGGAGATACCACCGACCGACGATGGCGGCTTCCGTATCGAGCGCAATGCGCTGCACATCTGGCCACGCGGCCACTACATGTGCATCGCCCTGCCCAACCACGAAGGCACGTTCACCGTCACCCTGTTCCTGCCCAACCAGGGCGATCCGAGCTTCGCTACGGTCAACACCGGCGTCCAGGCTGAAGCACTGTTCGCGCGCGAGTTCGCCGATACCCTGCCGCTGATTCCCAACCTGCGTGCGGACTGGGAGCAGCATCCGCCGGGCCTGCTCGGCACGCTCACCTTGGAACGTTGGCACCAGCAGGACCGCGCCGTGCTGATCGGCGATGCCGCGCACGCGATGGTGCCGTTCCACGGCCAGGGCATGAACTGTGCGTTCGAAGACTGCGTGGCACTGGCCCGCCATCTGATGGCGGCGGACGACCTGCAGAGCGCCTTCGCCGCGTTCGAAGCCGAGCGCAAACCGAACGCGCGTGCGATCCAGCAGATGGCGCTGGAGAACTATCTGGAAATGCGCGACCGGGTGGCCGATCCAGCCTTCCTGCTGCAGCGCGAGCTGGAACAGGAACTGCAGCGGCGCTGGCCGACGCGTTTCGTCCCGCACTACACGATGGTGACCTTCCTGCACACGCCCTATGCCGAGGCACTGCGCCGCACCGACATCCAGCGCGAGATGCTGATCACCGCCACCGCTGGCCACGACACGCTGGACAACATCGATTGGAACGCACTGGAGGCGCAGATCCATTCGCGTCTGCCGGTGCTGGAGGGCGCGCACTGATGGCCGACAGCTTCCTGTTCTACGACCTGGAAACCTTCGGCCAGGATCCGCGCCGTACCCGCATTGCCCAGTACGCGGCGATCCGTACCGACAGCGATCTCAACGAGATCGACACGCCGGTCAGCTTCTTCGTGCGCCCGGCCGACGATCTGCTGCCCTCGCCGATGGCCACGATGGTCACCGGCATCACCCCGCAGCAGGCGCTGGCCGAAGGCATCAGCGAAGCTGAAGCATTCGATCGCATCAACGAGCAGCTGTCGCGTCCCGGCACCTGCGCGCTGGGCTACAACACCCTGCGCTTCGACGACGAGTTCATCCGCTACGGTCTGTTCCGCAACTTCCACGACCCGTACGAGCGCGAGTGGCGCAATGGCAATTCGCGCTGGGACCTGCTGGACATGCTGCGGCTGATGCATGCCATCCGACCGGAGGGCATCCACTGGCCCAAGCGCGAGGACGGCGCCACGTCGTTCAAGCTCGAACACCTGGCCGAGGCCAATGGCGTGCGCGAGGGCGATGCCCACGAAGCACTGTCGGACGTGCGCGCGACAATCGGCATGGCGCGCCTGTTCAAGCAGTCGCAGCCGCGCCTGTGGGAATACGCGTTGAAGCTGCGCGACAAGCGTTTCGTCGGTAGCCTGCTCGACATCACCGCATTGAAGCCGGTGCTGCATATCTCGATGCGTTACCCGGCCAGCCGCCTGTGCGCGGCGCCGGTGTTGCCGCTGGCGGTACATCCGACCATCAACAACCGGGTGATCGTGTTCGACCTCGATGGCGACATCGATGACCTGTTGGAACTACCCGCCGAGGTGATCGCCCAGCGCCTGTACCTGCGTGCCAGCGAACTGCCCGAAGGCGTCGCCCGGGTACCGCTGAAGGAAGTGCACCTGAACAAAGTGCCGGCGCTGGTGGCCTGGAACCACCTGCGCGCCGATGACCACGCACGACTCGGGCTGGACGTGGCAGCGATCGAAGCCAAGGCCGAACGGCTGCGCGCGTTCGCACCGCAGCTGGCCGAAAAGGCGCGCCAGGTCTACAACCAGCCGCGCGCGGCGAGCGTGTCCGAAGTGGACGCTTCGCTGTACGACGGCTTCCTCGGTGCCGGCGACAAGCCGCTGCTGGCATTGGCACGGACCACGCCACCGGAACAGTTGGCTGCACTGGAAGGCCGCTTCCGCGACCCGCGGCTGCCCGAGCTGTTGTTCCGCTACCGCGCCCGCAATCATCCCGGCAGCCTCGCGCCGGAAGAACGCGAACGCTGGAATGCCTATCGCCGCCAGCGCCTGTTCGGCGAGGAAGGAATGGGCGAACTCAACCTGGCCCAATACCAGCAGCAGCTTGATGCGCTGGCGGCCGAAGCACCCGACGACGTTCGCCGCGCCACACTGCTGCAATCGCTGCGTGACTGGGGCCAGCACCTGCAGGAGGACCTGTGAGCACCTATTTCTCCGATGCCAGTTTCAAGTTCCTGCGCAGCCTGGCGCTGCACAACGACAAGGCCTGGTTCAACGACCATCGCCAGCAGTACGAAGACCACGTGCGGCAGCCGTTCCTGCGCCTGCTGGGTGACCTGCAGCCGGCGCTGACCGAGGTGAGCGAGCACTTCCGCGCAGACACCCGTGGCGTGGGCGGCTCGTTGTTCCGCATCCACCGTGACGCGCGTTTTTCCAACGACAAGTCGCCGTACAAAACCTGGCAGGGTGCGCGCCTGTTCCATGAGCGCCGCCGCGAAGTGGCCGCGCCCTCGTTCTACGTGCACCTGCAACCGGGCGAGAGCTTCGTCGGCGCCGGGCTGTGGCATCCCGAACCGGAAACCCAGCGCCGCGTCCGCCACTTCATCCTCGACAACCCCGGCAGCTGGAAGGCAGCCGCGCATGCACCGGCGCTGCGCAAGCGTTTCGACTTCGAGGAAACCGAGAAGCTGGTGCGTCCACCGCGTGGCTTCCCGGCCGACTTCGAGTTCATCGATGACCTCAAGCATCGCAACTGGGTGATGTGGCGTTCGCTGGACGATGCCACGATGACCGGCCCGCGCCTGCTGTCCACGCTTGGCAAGGATCTGGCAGGGTTGGGCCCGTTCGTAGACTACCTGTGCGCCGCGCTGGATCTGGACTTCTGATCGGCGCCGGGGCCGTCACTGGCATCACCCGCCGTTCACCACCGGCGCCCCCACTTGCGGCAGGCTGTGCACCATGAAGAAGCTCATTGGCATCCTCGTTCTGCTGATCGTCGTGATGGCAGGCTGGTGGTTCGGTGGTCCGTACCTGACCGTGCATGGCCTGTCCAAGGCCATCGAACAACGCGACACCGCGCGCCTGGAACGGTACGTGGATTTCCCACGCGTGCGTACCAGCCTGCGCGCCCAGCTCAATGATTACCTGGTGCGCCAGGCCGGGCCCGAGGTGGCTGCCAGCCCCTTCGGCGCCCTGCTGTACGGGTTGGGCGACCAGCTGGGCGGTGCCGCGGTGGAAACCATGGTCACCCCCACCGGCATCGGCGCGATGCTGCAGGGCCACGTGCTGTGGAAGCGCGGCCGCAATGAACTGCAGGGTGGTGATGCCTTCGGCACGACCGAACCGGCGCGACCGCTGAAGAACGCCGAACATCACTTCGAAGCACTTGACCGCTTCGTGGTCGACGTTGATCGCGGCCCCGGCCAGCCACCGTTGAAGGTAGTGCTGGAACCGCAGGGCCTGCGCTGGAAGGTTGTGGACCTGCAGCTGGGGATGTCGGCCACGCCGTAACCGGTAGCGCCGGGCCATGCCCGGCGTTTCCATGAGCGCCGCTGCGCTCGCCGGGCATGGCCCGGCGCTACCACCTCAGCCCTCGTTGGCAACACCATGCGGCACATGGCCGGCGGCGACGTGTTCACGCGCACTGTCGATGTTGTGCTGCGAATCGTCAAAGAAGATATCGGCACCGAATGCCTGCAGGAACGGGCCCTTGTGTCGACCACCCAGGAACAGTGCCTCGTCCAGGCGCACGCCCCATTCGCGCAGGGTACGGATCACCCGCTCATGCGCCGGCGCAGAACGCGCGGTCACCAGCGCCGTGCGGATGGGCGCGCTGTCGCCAGCCGGGAATACTTCCTGCAGCGTGTGCAGCGCAGAGAGGAAACCACGGAACGGACCGCCACTGAGTGGCTCGCGCGCACGCTCGCGTTCGTGCCGGCCGAAGGCTTCCACGCCCTGCTCGCGCGAGATGCGCTCGCTCTCATCGCCGAAGATCACCGCATCACCATCGAAGGCGATGCGCAGCTGCCCTGCCGGGCGGGTGATGTCGATCTGGTCGGCGGCAGCGGCAGCGGTCTCGCCCGGCGGCTT
>NZ_QAIJ01000334.1:0-10020 GCF_003060985.1 Stenotrophomonas sp. HMWF023 | reverse complement strand
ATTCCGGATTGGCCGACAGGAACAGATCGGTGCCGAACGGCTTCACGTATGGCCAGGTTGGCTCACCGGCGGTGAACGTCGCGCGGATGATGCCCAGCCCGTAGTGCTGGATGGAATTGAAGATGCGCAGGCCGGTATCGGCTGAGTTGCGCGACAGCAGGATCACTTCCACGCGCGGGTTCTCGGGGCTGGCGCCCTGGTTCAGCGCCAGCAGCTTGCGCACCACCGGGAAGGCCACGCCCGGCCCGAGGATGTCGTCCTCGTGCTGGCGCTGGTACTCGGCATAGGCGGCCACGCCATCGCTCTCGAACAGCGCATGACTTTCTTCCAGGTCGAACAACGCTCGCGAGGTCACCGCGACGGTCAGCAAACGGGGGGAGTTGTCGCCCATCGGTGGGGTCCTTCAAGCGGTCGGCAGTGCCGGCCGCCTATTGTCGTCAAAAAACGAACTGTTCGCTCAGGATCCGGTCTTCCAGGTTGTGCTCCGGGTCGAACAGCAGGGTCACCCGGTGCTCGCGCGACTCACGGATCGTCACTTCGACCACATCGCGGGTCTCGTGCGAATCGGCGGTGACGCTGACCGGACGCTTGTAGGGATCGAGCACGCGGAAGCGCACTTCGGTGTCGGCCTTGAGGATGGCGCCGCGCCAGCGCCGCGGGCGATACGGGGCCAGCGGCGTCAGGGCGATGGTGTGCGAGCCCAGCGGCAGCACCGGTCCATGCGCCGAGTAGTTGTAGGCGGTGCTTCCGGCCGGGGTTGCCACCAGCACACCATCACCGATCAGTTCGCCCACCCGCTCCTGGCCATTGAGGTCGATGCCGATATGCGCCGCCTGCCGGGTCTGCCGCAGCAGCGAGACGTCGTTGTAGGCCAGCGACCCGGTGGTGGTGCCCGATTCGGTCAGTGCCACCATTTCCAGCGGCCGCAGGTGGGCCGGCTCGGCACGGGCGATACGCGCGTGCACGTCGTCGTCGCCACGGTACTGGTTCATCAGGAAACCCACCGTGCCCAGCTTCATCCCGAATACCGGCTTGCCCAGGTGTCCGTGACGATGCAGGGTCTGCAGCATGAAGCCATCGCCACCGAGCGGACACAGCACGTCGGCCTGGTCGGGCGCGTGGCCGCCATAGCGCGAGACCATCGCTGCGCGGGCCATCTGCGCAGGTTCGGTGGTACTGGCCAGGAAAGCGATGCGGGGGGTGTCGCTCATCGGTGGATCCGGGGGAAGGCGTGGTGGAGAGCATAACCGAGCGCCGCTGCGCTCGCCGGGCATGGCCCGGCGCTACCTGCTCCGCCGTACATCGGTAGCGCCGGGCCATGCCCGGCGGTCGTCCGCAAGAAAAAACGGCCCCGCTTTCGCGGGGCCGCTCCGGTTCACGCATGCCAGGCATGGCCTGGCACTACTTCACTTACGCGCCGTGGGCAGCGAGCTGACCCAGGCGCTGGACTGCGACCGAAACCGTCGGGTAGTCCAGGGTCTTCTGCTCGGCCAGTTCCGCCAGCATCGCCAGGGTGAAGCGCAGGCTGCTGTCGTCACGACCGATCCATGCAGCCACCTTGGCTTCAGCGGTGCTGCCCTTGGTGGCCAGCACCTGGCCAGCCAGGCTGCGGTGGTGTGCGGCCAGTTCGTCGCGCAGCACGCCACGTGCCACCGCGTGCCAACGGCCGTTGACCTCCAGCGCGTCGATCTGCTCGAACAGCCACGGCAGCTGCAGGGCGTCGCCCAGGCGGAAGTGGATCTTGGAGACATCCACCGGCTTCAGCTTGCGGGTACGGGCCAGTTCGATGATGTCGAACGCCGGTTCCAGGAAGTGCAGTTCGGCAAGCTGCTGTGCCAATGCCGACGGCAGGCCCTTTTCCTTCCACTCGGCCACCAGGGCCTCGTAGGTCGGACGCTGCGAATCGGGCAGCACACCCGAAGCAACACGGATGTCGTTGAACGGACCCTGGTAGCGGTCGACCGCCTCGGTGATGCCCGGCATCGGGCCCGGGCGCGACAGCAGCCAACGCACGAACGAGCGCTGCAGCTTCCAGATCACTTCCAGTGCATCGATCTGCACCGACTCCGGCAGGGTGCCGTCGAGGGCGTCGATCTGCGCCCACAGCGCGCGGGCATCCAGCGTTTCGCGGCTGATGGTGTAGGCCTTGGCGACCTCGGCAATGGAGCGGCCGGTGTCTTCCTGCATGCGCATCAGGAAGGTGGCGCCCATGCGGTTGATGGTCTGGTTGGTCACGGCCGTGGCGATGATTTCGCGCTTCAGGCGGTGACGCTCCATCGCGTCGGCGTACTTCTTCTGCAGCGGGGTCGGGAAGTAGCGCTGCAGTTCCTTGGACAGGTACGGATCTTCCGGGATGTCCGAATCCAGCAGCTGGGCGAACGCCACCAGCTTGGAATAGGACAGCAGCACCGACAGCTCCGGACGGGTCAGGCCCTGGCCGCGCGCCTTGCGCTGGGACAGCTCGGCATCGGACGGCAGGAACTCGATCTGGCGATCCAGCAGGCCCTGCTGTTCCAGCGTACGGATGAAGTGCTGCTTGGAACCCAGGCGCTTGACCGCCATCCGCTCCATCAGGCTCAAGGCCTGGTTCTGGCGGTAGTTGTCGTTGAGCACCAGCGCAGCGACTTCGTCGGTCATCGACGCAAGCAGCTTGTTGCGCTGCTCGACGGTCAGCTTCTTGGCCCGCACCACATCGTTGAGCAGGATCTTGATGTTGACTTCATGGTCGGAGGTATCCACACCGGCCGAGTTGTCGATGAAGTCGGTGTTGAGCAGCACGCCCGCCTGGGCGGCTTCGATGCGGCCCAGCTGGGTCATGCCCAGGTTGCCGCCCTCGCCCACCACCTTGCAGCGCAGCTCGCCACCGTTCACGCGCAGGGCGTTGTTGGCGCGGTCGCCGACATCGCTGTGCTGCTCGCTGGCGGCCTTGACGTAGGTACCGATGCCACCGTTCCACAGCAGGTCGACCGGTGCCTTCAGGATCGCGCTCATCAGGTCATTCGGCGACAGCGCCTTGACGCTCTCGTCCAGGCCGAGCACCTCACGCACCTGCGGGGTGATCTCGATCGACTTCAGGCTGCGCGGATACACGCCGCCGCCCTTGCTGATCAGCTTGGCGTCGTAGTCCGCCCAGCTCGAACGCGGCACGGTGAACAGACGCTCACGTTCGACGAACGTGGTCGCTGCATCCGGGTTCGGGTCCAGGAAGATGTGGCGGTGATCGAACGCCGCCAGCAGGCGGATGTGGCGCGACAGCAGCATGCCGTTGCCGAACACGTCGCCGGACATGTCGCCGACGCCGACCGCGGTGAAGTCCTGGGTCTGGCTGTCACGGCCCAGTGCACGGAAGTGGCGCTTGACCGACTCCCACGCGCCGCGCGCGGTGATGCCCATGCCCTTGTGGTCGTAACCGACCGAACCGCCGGAGGCGAACGCATCGCCCATCCAGAAGCCGTGCGCGATGGCCAGGCCGTTGGCGATGTCGGAGAAGGTCGCGGTGCCCTTGTCGGCAGCGACCACCAGGTACGGATCGTCCATGTCATGACGCACGACATCGACCGGCGGCACGATCTTGTTGTTGACGATGTTGTCGGTGATGTCCAGCAGGCCCTGGATGAACAGCTTGTAGCAGGCCACGCCGTTGGCGAAGATCGCATCGCGATCGCCGTTCCCCGGCGGCATCTTGGCGAAGAAGCCCCCCTTCGCGCCGACCGGCACGATGACGGTGTTCTTGACCATCTGCGCCTTGACCAGGCCCAGCACTTCGGTACGGAAGTCTTCGCGACGATCCGACCAGCGCAGGCCGCCACGGGCGACGGCACCGAAGCGCAGGTGGGTACCTTCCACGCGCGGGCCGTACACGAAGATTTCGCGGTACGGACGCGGCTTGGGCAGGTCCGGCACCAGGGCCGAATCGAACTTGAAGCTGATGACATGGCCGTGCTGGCCGTTGGCATCGGTCTGGTAGTAGCTGGTGCGCAGGGTCGCATCGATCACGCCCATGAAGGAACGCAGGATGCGGTCCTCGTCCAGGCTCGACACGCGGTCCATCAGCTTCAGCAGCGCTTCGCGCGCGGCCTGCATCTGCGCATCGCGGTCACCCTTGCGGGCGTCGACCACGGTCTTGAGCACCTTCAGGGTGGCCTCGTCGCCGGCAGCCAGCACATCGAGGTGGGCCTTCAGCTGCGCCTGACCAGTGGCGATGTCTTCCTTGCTTTCATGACCGGTGGCCGGATCGAAGCGGGCTTCGAACAGTTCGACCAGCAGGCGTGCCAGCAGTGGGTAGCGGGTGAAGGTACCTTCGACGTAAGCCTGCGAGAACGGCACGCCGGTCTGCAGCAGGTACTTGCAGTAGCCGCGCAGCATGGCGACCTGGCGCCAGTGCAGGCCGGCAGCCAGCACCAGGCGGTTGAAGGCATCGTTCTCGGCATCGCCGTGCCACACGCGGGCAAAGGTCTCACCGAAGGCTTCATCGACGCTGGCGGCATCGATCGCACCGGCGGTCGACTCGACCTCGAAGTCCTGCACGTACACCGGCGCGTTGTCCACCGACAGGCGGTACGGACGCTCGGCGATCACGCGCAGGCCCATGTTTTCCATCATCGGCAGCGCGTCCGACAGCGGGATGTCATCCAGCTGGCGATACAGCTTCAGGCGCAGGCCATCGCCGGATTCGCGCGGCACGGCCTGCAGGCTCAAACGCAGGTCGTCCGGGCCGGTCAGCGCATCGAGCTGGCTGACATCGTTGGCGGCAACGGCGGTGCTGTTGTCTTCGATGTAACCAGCCGGCAGCGCCTTGCCGATACGCGCAGCGATGCGCAGGCCTTCAGCTTCGCCGTGGCGGGTGACCAGCGCTTCGCGCAGGTCGTCCTGCCAGTTGCGCAGCACCTGGGCCAGCTTCTGCTCCAGTTCGGCGGTATCGACGTCGAGCATTTCGCCCGGCTTCGGACGCACGATCAGGTGCACCTGGGCCAACGGCGATTCACCCAGCACCACCGAGCTGTCCACGTACTCGCCGTGCAGTGCTTCCTTGAGCATCGCTTCGATGCGCAGGCGCACGTCGGTGTTGAAACGCTCGCGCGGCAGGTACACCAGCGCGGAAATGAAACGGCTGTACTTGTCGCGACGCAGGAACAGGCGGCTGCGCACACGCTCCTGCAGGCCCAGCACGCCCATCGCGGTGCGGAACAGTTCGTCCTCGCTGGACTGGAACAGTTCTTCGCGCGGCAGGGTTTCCAGGATGTGGCGCAGGGCCTTGCCGCTATGGCTGGAGCCAGCCAGGCCGGACTGCTTCATCACGTGTTCGTAGCGCTGACGCACCAGCGGGATTTCCCACGGGCGGCGGTTGTAGGCGCTGGAGGTGAACAGGCCAAGGAAGCGCTGTTCGCCGATGATCTTGCCCTTGGCGTCGAATTCCAGCACGCCGATGTAGTCCATGTAGCCGGCACGGTGCACGCGCGAACGGGCATTGGTCTTGGTCAGGATCAACGCGTCCTTCAGCCCGGACGTGGTGTTCAGGCCCTGCGCGGCCAGGGTCTTGACCGGACGTGCGGCCGACTTGTCCTTGCCGCGCATCAGGCCCAGGCCGGTGTCGTTCAGCGGCGCCAGCACGTCTTCCTTGCCCTGCTTCTCGACGCGGTATTCGCGGTAGCCGAAGAAGGTGAAGTGGTTGTCGGCGGCCCAGCGCAGGAATTCCTGTGCTTCCTTGCGCGAGGCAGCGTCGACCGGCAGCTGGCGGCTGCCAAGATCGTCGGCCAGCGCCAGCGCCTTGTCCTGCATCGGCTGCCAGTCGCGCACGATGGCGCGCACTTCATCAAGCGCCTTGTTGATGGCCTGCTCGATGTCCGCCATGGCTTCGGCCGGCTGGCGGTCGATCTCCAGCAGCATCACCGATTCCAGCTGGCCCTCGCCGACCTTGGTCAGCTTGCCGGCCTTGTCACGGGTGAAATGCAGCACCGGGTGGCCCAGCACATGCACGCCAACGCCATGCTCGGCCAGCGACATGGTCACGGTGTCGACCAGGAACGGCATGTCGTCGTTGATGATCTGCAGCACGGTGTGCGGCGATTCCCAACCATTGGCCTTCGCGGTCGGATTGAACACGCGGACATTGGCCTTGCCGGCCTTGCGGGCACGGGCGAATTCCAGCGTTTCGGCTGCGAGCGCGGCCCACTCCTCAGCGCTGTGGTGGGGGAACTCGTCCGCCTCCATGCGCTTGTAGAAATCGGCTGCGAATGCCACTGCCTCGGCCTGGGCGGCCGCGGGGTAACGCTTGCGCAAGGCCGTGTACACCGGCTCCAGGGAGAAACCAGCGGTCACTGCGACCTCCGACTCAACTGGTTTGCTTTTGTTTTTCACGGTCTTGGCTGCGGTTTTTTGCGGTTTCATGGCAGAGCGGCGCGCTTGCTCAGTTGGGAAAATGAAATTGTAGCCCTACCGCACGAAAAGGCCTTGCTGCAGGACGGAATAACCAGATTCGGGTTTGCTGCGGTTTAGACGCCCTATTCAGTTCGCACCGGTATGGGCATCGCCGTCGCACAGCGTTGCCGACAGGATCGGCAAAACGTGTTACCGGAAGACACATGCGGCAACATCGGCGCGATTCCACAATCCTGAACTGGACGGTATAGTCCACCGCGTGAATCCGGCCTACCTTCCTGTCGCCCTCGACGCGCGTGATGAGCGCGTGTTCGATGCCGTGCGCGAACTGCTTGCCCAACAGGGCATGCAGATGAGCATGGACGCGGTTGCCCAGCATGCTGGCTGCTCGAAGCAGACCCTGTACTCGCGCTACGGCAACAAGCAGGCCCTGCTGCGGCGGGTGATGCAGCGCCACGTCGGTCACGCGACCGGGGCCATGCTGCGTGCACTCCGCGGTGACGACCTGCGTGGCAGCCTGCTGCAGTTCGCCACCGACTTCCTGGAGCACTTCAACCAGCCTCACGTCGGCCAGGCCTGCCGCCTGATCGCCGCCGATGCAGCACAGTTTCCCGAAGAGGCGCGTACGCTGTACCGGCATGGCGCCGGCGCGTTGACGCTTCATCTTGCTGAATGGATTGAAACCGTTTGCAGTCGCGGTCTGCTGCGGCATGACGACCCGCACTTCATGGCCGAACTGCTGCTGAGCATGATCGCCGGTCAGGATTTCGACAAACAGCGCTTCCATACCCCCCATCGTGATGACGCAGCGTTGCGTCGGCGCTGGGCAGAGTTCTCCGTCGATGGCTTCCTGCGCGCGTTCGCGCCGCAGCCCTCGCCGGCCCCGTCTTCAAACCAACCCCGGAGTTCCTCCTGATGACCGCCCCACTCCGCACCCTTGCCTTGACGTGCGCCGTTGCTGTCGCCGTAGCTGCCTGCAAGAAGCCGGAACAGCCGACGCCCCCACCGCCGGAGGTGGGCGTGATCGACGCCAAGCCGCAGACCCTGCCGCTGCAGCGCGAGCTGGTCGGTCGCCTGTCGCCGTTCCGCAGCGCCGATGTGCGCGCCCGCGTACCCGGCGTGCTGCTCAAGCGCGTCTATCAGGAAGGCAGCGAGGTCAAGCAGGGCCAGACCCTGTTCCTGATCGATCCGGCACCGCTGCGCGCCTCGCTCAGCGCCTCCGAAGCCCAGCTGGCTTCGGCACGCGCGACCTACGCCAACGCCAAGGTTGCCGCTGACCGCGCCCGCTCGCTGGCACCGCAGAAGTTCGTGTCCAAGGCTGACCTGGACAACGCCGAGTCGGCCGAGCGCACCGCGCTGGCGGCGGTCAAGCAGGCCGAAGCCTCGGTGACCAGCAGCCGCATCAGCCTGGGCTATACCAACGTCACCGCCCCGATCAGCGGCGTGGCCAACAAGCAGCAGGTCACCGAAGGCGCGCTGGTCGGCCAGGGCGATGTGACCCTGCTGACCACCGTGGACCAGCTCGACCCGCTGTACGTGAACTTCTCGCTGAGCGTGGATGAACTGACCCAGCTGCGTGCGCAGCAGGCCAAGGGCACGCTGGCCCTGTCCGGCGACGGCAAGGCCACGGTCAACGTCAAGCTGGCCGACGGCAGCACCTACAGCGAGCCGGGCACGCTGGACTTCTCCTCGACCACGGTCGACCCGGCTACCGGCGCGGTGTCGCTGCGTGCGGTGTTGCCGAACCCGCAGAAGATCCTGCTGCCGGGCGCCTTCGTCAGCTTCCAGGCCAACCTGGGCGAGCGCAACAACGCTTACCTGGTGCCGCAGCAGGCGCTGCTGCGTGACACCACCGGCGGCTATGTGATGGTGGTCGGCGCCGACGGCAAGGTCGTCCGCAAGAACGTCAAGACCGACGGCGCGCAGAACGGCAACTGGCTGGTCAGCGAAGGCCTGGCCGCCGGAGACAAGGTGGTCGTCGCCGGCGTACAGAAGGTCAAGGAAGGTACGCCGGCCACGGCAAAGCCGTGGACCCCGGGCCAGGATGCCAACGGCAAGCCTGCCGCCGGCGCTGGTGCTCCGGGCGCGGCTGCCACGGCTCCGGCCAACGCCAAGGCACCGGCCAAGGCTGACCAGGCCGAGCCGGCCGCCACCGATTCGAACAAGCAGTAACGGGACCTTCCGTCATGCCTAAATTTTTCATCGAACATCCAGTCTTCGCCTGGGTGGTTGCGATCCTGATTTCGCTCAGCGGCGTGATCGCGATCCTCAACCTCGGCGTGGAGTCCTACCCCAACATCGCCCCGCCGCAGGTGACCGTCTCGGCCACCTACCCGGGCGCGAGCGCGGACACCACGGAGAAGTCGGTCACCCAGGTGATCGAGCAGCAGCTGACCGGTATCGATCACCTGCTGTACTTCAGCTCCTCGTCCGCGTCCAACGGCCGCGCCTCGATCACCCTGACCTTCGAGACCGGTACCGATCCGGACATCGCCCAGGTGCAGGTGCAGAACAAGGTCTCGCTGGCCACACCGCGACTGCCTTCGGAGGTCACCCAGCAGGGCGTGGTGGTGGCCAAGGCCAACGCCGGCTTCCTGATGGTGGTGGCGCTGCAGTCCGATACGCCGACCATCAACCGTGACGCGCTGAACGACATCGTCGGCTCGCGCGTGCTCGACCAGGTCTCGCGCATCCCCGGCGTCGGCAGCACCCAGCAGTTCGGTTCCGAGTACGCCATGAACATCTGGCTCAACCCGGAAAAGATGCAGGGCTATGGCCTGTCGGCCAGCCAGGTACTGGCGGCGGTACGCGCGCAGAACGTGCAGTTCGCCGCCGGTGCACTGGGCTCCGACCCGTCGCCGGAAGGCCAGCACTTCACCGCCACGGTATCGGCCGAAGGCCGCTTCAGCTCGCCGCAGGAGTTCGAGAACATCATCCTGCGGGCCAACGCTGATGGCTCGCGCGTGCTGTTGAAGGACATTGCCCGCGTTGCCTTCGGTGCCAACAACTACGGCTTCGACACCCAGTACAACGGCAAGCCCACCGGCGCCTTCGCGATCCAGCTGCTGCCGGGCGCCAACGCCCTGAACGTGGCCGAGGCCGTGCGCGGCAAGATGGACGAGCTGCAGCCCAGCTTCCCGTCCGGCGTCACCTGGTTCTCGCCGTACGACAGCACCACCTTCGTCAAGATCTCGATCCAGGAAGTGGTCAAGACCCTGTTCGAAGCGGTGTTGCTGGTGTTCCTGGTGATGCTGATCTTCCTGCAGAACTTCCGCGCCACCCTGATCCCGACGCTGGTCATCCCGGTGGCCCTGCTGGGTACGTTCCTGGGCATGTGGATGATCGGCTTCACGATCAACCAGCTGACCCTGTTCGCGATGGTGCTGGCGATCGGCATCGTGGTCGATGACGCGATCGTGGTGATCGAAAACGTCGAACGCATCATGACCGAGGAAGGCCTGGCGCCGAAGCCGGCCACGCAGAAGGCGATGACCCAGATCACCGGCGCGGTGGTGGCCATCACCGTGGTGCTGGCGGCGGTGTTCATCCCCTCGGCCCTGCAGGGCGGTGCGGCCGGTGAGATCTACAAGCAGTTCGCCCTGACCATCGCCATCTCGATGGCGTTCTCGGCGTTCCTGGCAC
>NZ_QAIJ01000333.1:9134-9778 GCF_003060985.1 Stenotrophomonas sp. HMWF023 | reverse complement strand
ACGCATGGCGTGGATCTACTCGTCGACGCGCTCGCCCATCATTTCGCGCTGGCGCTTGTCCAGTTCTTCCGCATAGCGCTTGCGCACGAATGCTTCGGACACGACACCCAGCACCTGGCCATCGTCGGCCACCACCGCCAGCTCGTCGGCCTGGGTCTGGTCGAAGCGCTGCATCACGCTGACCACGTCCGCGCTGGCGGCAAGCGCTACGTCGCGGTTCTCGGCGAACGTACCCACCACGTCCTCGGGTTTTACGCCGTCGCCGAACAGGCGCGGAATCTGCACGATGCCGGCATAGTGGCCTTCATTGTCGATCAGGATCACCCGGCTGCCCGAGCCCAACGGGAAGCGCTGGCGGAAGGCAGCGGCATCCAGGTCGGCTGGGGCAGTGGCTACGCCTTTGCGCATCATCCGTCCGGCGTTGAGGTTGTGCACCCAGCCGATGTCACGCGCGCTCTTGATGGTTTCCCCGCGCAGATGCATGCGCCAGGTCGAGAAGGAATAGCCGAACCACTGGCGCACCAGGGTGCTGGACACCAGCACCGCGCTCATCACCACGCTGGTCAGCAGGAAATCGTGGGTGCCTTCCAGCACCAGCATGGCCATGGTCATCGGCGCGCCAACCACCGCCGCGGCCAGTGCGG
>NZ_QAIJ01000333.1:0-9124 GCF_003060985.1 Stenotrophomonas sp. HMWF023 | reverse complement strand
GACCAGGGTGCCCATGAATAGCGAGGCGAAGAACAGGCCGCCGCGGAAGCCGAAACCCAGCGAAATGCCCGACGCCAGGCATTTGAGGGTCAGCAGTCCGCCGATCCAGATCAGCGGCAGATGGGTGGTCAGGTCCAGATGCAGCGCGCCATGGCCGGACGACAGCACCTGCGGGCTGGCCAGCGCCAGCGGAATCAACAGCAGGCCGCCCACCACAGGGCGCCCCCACAGTGGCAACGGGCTGCGCTTGACCGTGCCCTCGATGGAGGCGATCAGGCGCATCACCGCGATGCCGACCATCGCACAGCAGCAGCCGAGCAGGCCGTAGATCGCATAGTCGGCAGCGCGCACGTCGATGGTGGATGCCGCCGGCAGCAGATAGGCCTCCACGCCGGCCTGGTCGGCAACGAAGGCGCCGGCCAGCGCCGCCACCGCTACCGGCGCCAGTGCCGCCGGCGTATAGGCGCCGATGACGATCTCGAAGGCGTAGAACGCCCCGGCCAACGGTGCACCGAAGGCCGCGGCGATCGCACCGGCCGCGCCGGCACCCACCAGGATGCGCACGTCGTTGCGGCGCAGGCGCATTACCCGTCCCAGCTGCGAGCCGCTGCCCGCGCCCATCTGCGTGTACGAGGCTTCCAGTCCGACCGACGCGCCGCAGCCATTGGAGACCAGGGTCTGGGTCAACACGATCAGGTTGTCGCGCATCGACATGCGGCCGCCGTGCAGCGCGTTGGCTTCCACGGCGTCCAGCAAGGGGCGTTTGAGGCGCGTTGCAGCAAGGCTGACCAGGCCCACCACCAGGCCGCCCAGCGGCAGTACCAGCAGCGCGGTCCAGGCCAGCGCGGGCAGCGAGCTCAGGCGCATGCCCTCGTCCAGCCCATACAGCGCCGTCTGCAGGGTGCGTGCCAGCCCAGCCTGCAACAGGGTCAGGCCGCCGGCGATCAGCCCGACCAGCAGGGCCAGGGCGATGAACCACAGGTCGCTGCCACGCAGGCGCAGGCGCATGCCCTGGAAGGCCAGATGCAGGCGCGATGGCGAAGCGGCGGAAGACATGGTGGCGGCATGATACGCCGCCACCGTGAGCGCCACCGTCACCGCATCAGGCGGTTACCGTACTCAGAAGCGGTAGCGGCCCTGCACGTAGAACGTGCGCGGTGCGGCCACCATGCGCCCGGCGTTGCCATCCACGTTGCGGGTGTACCAGCGCTTGTCGGCCAGGTTGTTCACGCCCACCGCAACCTCGCTGTCGGCCAGCCACGGCAGCTGCCAGGCGGCCTGCGCGTTCCACAGGCGTACGCCGGGCACACGGCCCACGCGCGCATCGGCGGTTTCGTTCCAGGTGTTGGCGGCATCGGAGAACTGGCCGCTCTGGTGGGTGCTGGACACGTTGAAGGTCCAGCCGGCCAGCGCATAGCGGGCGCCGATGCTGTCGGTATCGCGCGAATAGAAGGGCACATCCAAGCCACGATTGTCGCCGGACTGCTGGATGGCCTTGGTCCAGGTGTAGTTCGCGTACAGCTCCAGCCCGGCCAGCGCGCTGCTCTCGGCGAAGCGGTATTCGATCGCGCTTTCCACACCGTTGTGGTCGGTGGCGCCGATGTTCTGGAACGTGGGCGGGGTGATGCCAGGAATCTGCAGGATCTGGTTGTCGAAGCGCATCTTGAACACGGTCACTTCCGCACGCAGCGCGCCATCCTGCCAGCGCGCACCCAGCTCGGTGGTCCTGGCGATTTCCGGGTTCAGCGGATTGGTCGCGCTCTGCGAGTTGAGCTGGATGTTCTGCACCGGCCCGAACGAGGTGGTGTAGTTGCCGAACACGGTCAGCTGCGGGGTCAGCAGGTAGGCCACGTTGAGCGAGGGCAGGGCCTTGTCGTTGCGGCTGCTGAAGGTCGCGCCGCCACCGGCCTGCTGGCGGTCCATGTCGATCCACTCCATGCGCACGCCGGGCGTGATCCGCCACCGGCCGATGGCGATGCGGTCATCGACGTAGAACGAGTGCGCATCGGTGGCGTTGTCGAAGCGGGTGGTCGCGCCGGCCGCACCGGTACGGCGGGTCACGGTGTAGCTGCGGTCATTGCCGCGCTCGCGCAGGAAGCGGTAGCCGGCGGTGATGTCGTGCACGCTGCTGCCCCAGTGCAGGCGCTGGGTGTAGCGCGGCTCAATGCCGAGCACGCGGTAGTCGCGCGGCTGCACCGTGATCTGGGTGTTGGCGGCATTGATCAGCGAGCTGGCGCGGTTGCTTTCGTTGTAATACGCCAGCACCTCGAACTCGCTGTTCTCCGACAGCGTGTTGGTGTAGCCCAGGTCGATCCCGGTGCGATGGCCCTTCCAGAAGTCGGTCGGCCGGGTGTTCTGGAACGGATCGGTCTCGTACTGTGCGCGGGTCAGGCCACCCGGAGTCAGCGAGCGCACGTCGTAGTACGAGAGTTTGGCGCGCAGTTCCTGTTGCGCATCGATGGCATAGGCGAACTTCAGTGCCAGGTCGTCGAAACGGTCATCGCTGCCCTGGCGCCAGCCGCGGCCGTCCTGCCCGGAATACAGCAGGGCCATGCCCAGGCCGTTGTCGGCGGTGCCGCCGAGGAAGGCGTTGTACTGCGTGCTGTCGCCGCCGCCGTGGTCGTAGGCGCTGTAGCGCACGCCGGCCTCGCCGTGCAGCCCAGCCGCGGTCGGAATGGCACGGGTACTGAAGTTGATGATGCCGCCGACATTCTGCGGCCCGTAGCGCACCGCGCCGCCGCCACGCACCACGTCGATCGACTCGATGTTGGCCAGACTGGCCGGGGCGAACGACAGCTGCGGCTGACCGTACGGCGCAACCGCCAGCGGCACGCCGTCCAGCAGGACGGTCGAGCGCGGCGAGTAGCGACCGGTCAGGCCACGCACGCCGATGTTGAGCGACACCGAGCTGCCGGCGGTGCCGGAGTTGTCGGTGACCTGCACGCCCGGAATGCGGCGCATGGCATCGCCCAGGCTGGCGGCGCCGCTGGCCTCGATGCGCTGGCGGTCAGCCACGGTACGTGCGCCGGCGAAGCTTTTGACGCTGTCGTGCAGACCGGTGCCCAGCCAGCTGCCCGATACCTGGATGCTGTCGAGCGTGGTGGCACCGTCCTGCGCGAGGGCGTTGGCAGCGGGGATCAGGCACAGGGCGAGGGTGGCGGCCAAGGGCAGGCGGGCCGGTTGCGGGGCAGGAATGGGCATCGGTACGAGGCGTGGAAGGGTGTAAATGAGAATTATTGCTGATTCCATTCGCCATTGGAATCGGCGCGCGGTTCAGCGCTTTGGCCCGGTGGTAAAGTGGTCAATTGCCTCCTGACCCGCTGAGATCTGCCATGTCCACTGCTGCTTTCTACCCCGTCGGTACCCCTGGCCAGCCGTGGGGCGTGGCGGAACGGGAGCAGTGGCGTGCGCGCCAGCAGCGCCTGCGCCGTTACGACGAGGAAGTGCTGCCGCGCATCGATGCACTGGCCGAGCGCTTCGACAAGGTGGCTTACGGCCAGCTCGACTATGCAGGCGAGACCTATACCCTGTTCGCCCTGCGCAGCCGCGACTGGAACCCGGCATTGCCGGCCGCGCTGGTGACCGGCGGTGTGCACGGCTATGAGACCAGTGGCGTGCTGGGCGCGCTGGAATTCCTCGAAAAGCACGCCGCCAGCTACGCCGGCAAGGCCAACCTGCTGGTCGCGCCGTGCGTGAATCCGTGGGGCTTCGAGCGCATCAACCGTTGGAACTTCGATGCGATCGACCCGAACCGCAACTTCCGCGCTGACGGCCCGGCCCGCGAATCGACGGCGCTGATCGAACTGATCGCACCGTTGAAGGGCCAGTTCGTGCTGCACATCGACCTGCACGAGACCACCGACAGCGATGAGAGCGAGTTCCGTCCCGCACTCGCTGCGCGCGATGGCAAGCCGTTCGAGCCAGGCCTGATTCCAGATGGCTTCTACCTGGTGGACGACAGCGAGAATCCGCAGCCGGCGTTCCAGCAGGCCGTGGTCGCCGAAGTGGAGAAGGTCACCCATATCGCACCGGCCGACGACAAGGGCGGGATCATCGGTTCGCCAGTGGTCGCGCATGGCGTGATCGAGTACGCGCTGGTGCCGCTGGGCCTGTGCGCCGGTATCACCGGGGCGAAGTACACCACCACCACCGAGGTCTACCCGGACAGCCCGCGGGCGACGCCGCAGCAGTGCAACGACGCGCAGGTGGCCGCGGTGTGCTCGGCGCTGGATTACGCGCTCGCCAACCCGTGATCTGCTGACATCCTGTGCATCCACGCATGGCGTGGATCTACTTCAGCGTGTAGATCCACGCCCTGCGTGGATGCGGTAATTCAGCGTGCAGTAGATCCACGCCATGCGTGGATGGGGTCCCGTTGAAACATCACCCCAACGCTTCGGCCCACCACAATGCCGCCGGCCCCGGCGGCGTATCGCGCCGCCACACCAGGTCACTGTGGATGCGGCGCGGCCAGCCAGGCACGCGCAGCTCCAGCAGGCGGCCACGGTCGTAGCGCTGCACCAGCGCACGCGGCAGCTCGGCCCAGCCGATGCCGTCCTCGGCCATCTCCATCACCATCAGGTAGTCCGACGCGGTCCATGCCGGCCCGCTGATCGGCGGCGCGTGGTCGACCTGCGCGCTCAGCCGCACCTGCCGGTGCCGGGCCAGTTGCGCCGCCGCGCGCACGCCGGCCTGCGCCAGCGGATGATCGCTGGCCACATACACCGCCAGTTCGCTGTGGTGGGCCAGGGACTGGGCTACCAGCGCATCGGGATACTGCGCCTGCCGCGGCAGCAGTCCCAGCCCGGCGCGGCCAGCATCCACCAGTTCCAGTACGTCCCGCCCTTCGGCATCCAGCCATTCCAGTTCGATCTCGGGAAACGCTTCGGCAAACCGCTGCAGCACACGTTGCGCCGGATCGAGCTGGTAGACATCGGAGAACACCACGGTCAGGCGTGGCTCAACCGGCGCAGCCAGGCGCACGCTCAGCTGCTGCAGGCGTGCGTCGGCGGCGAGGATTTCCTGCGCGTGGCCCAGCACCTGCCGACCGGCGTCGGTCAGCTGTGGATAGCGGCCGCTGCGATCGAACAGCACCATGCCCAGGTCCGCCTCCAGATGGGCGATGGCGGTACTGACCGTGGACTGGGTCTTGCGCAGCCGGCGCGCGGCCGCCGAGAACGAGCCCAGCGCGGCGGCCTCTACGAAGGCCTGCAGGGATTCAGGGGAATAGGGCATTGATCCATCGCTCCTGTCGATGGAATCCATTTTAATATCACCGTAAAAGACGATGATACTGGCCGCCGTCGCCCCTGTCTGCGGGGGGCGTTCCGGATCATCCACGCACGGCGTGGATCTATTGATGACGGGGCGCGGTCCCCGTCCCGCAAGGAGCTTCACATGTCCCGCACTGTTCCCGCCCGTGGCGCCTTCGTCGCCTGGGCCTGCCTGACCGTGGCGATCGTCGCCGAAGTGGTCGGCACGTCCTTCATGGCCCATGCCGCCCGCGATGGCGGCTGGACCGGCTATCTGATCATGGCCGGTGCGCTGGCGCTGTCCTATTACTTCCTGGCGCTGTCGGTGCGCCGCATCGCCGTCGGCGTTGCCTATGCGGTGTGGGAAGGCCTTGGCCTGACCCTGCTGACCGTGGTCGGCATCAGCGTGTTCGGTGAGAGCCTGTCGCTGCAGCAGCTGGCCGGTCTGGTGCTGGCGGTGGTCGGCATCGTCTGTGTCACCCTCGGGGAGGCGCACTGATGAACATGATGGCCCTGTTTTTCGTGATCTGCTCGGCGCTGATCGATGTGGCCGCCAACATGATGGTGGCCAAGTCCGATGGCTTCCGTCGCTGGCGCTGGGGTGTCGGCGCCATCGTGCTGGTCTGGATCGCCTTCGCCCTGCTGGGCCAGGCCGTGCGCTACATGGACCTGGCCACCGCCTATGCGATGTGGGGCGCGATCGGCGTGATCGGCACGGCCACCTGCGGCCGCCTGTTGTTCGGCAACCGCCTGCGCCCGATTGGTTGGGTCGGCATCGGCCTGGTCACTGTGGCGGTGTTGCTGCTCAGTACCGCGAAGTAGCGCGTCGCTGTGCCAACCAAGGTTGGCGCCTACCAGAGCGTGAGCCACCGCATGCAGGCGCCCCGGGGATGGATTCCCCGGGGCGTTGCTGTTTCTGCTGTACTCAGAAGCGTGCAGTGAAACTCAGCCGCGTGGTCCGGCCCGGGCCGGGCATCAGGCTCATCGCCAGCGTGTCCATGTAGTAGGTGTTGCGCAGGTTGTTGACCACCAGTTCCACTTCCGCGCGTGGGGTGAACTGCCAGCGCGCATAGAAGTCATAGATCGCGGTCGGCAGGTAGATGTTCTGCAGGCCGGTCGATCCGGTGGTGTTCCAGGGCTTGTCCAGCTCGTGGGTGGGGCCGCTGTTGTAGGTGCGGCGGATGCCGGTATCCAGTCGCCGGTCGAACAAGCGGAATCCGAGCGTGCTGTGGATCGAGTACTTCGGCGGGTTCTGCGCGTTGACGAAGGACGTACCGAACCCGCCGTCCACGCAGTCCGGCGTGGTGTCCAGCTTGCTCCACTTCGCATAGGGATCTTCGCGCAGGCGCTCGGCCGTGGCCGCATCACAGGTGCGTGCGCGCTGGTAGTAGCTGGCCGACAGATCCAGGTAGGCAATGCCGGCGTCATAGCCGGACTGCAGCTCGTAGCCGGAGATCGTGTAGTTGTCGACGTTGTCGACATAGAACGCCCAGTTGCTGGAATCGAAGTGGCGGGTGATCGCGTTGTCGATATCGTTCTTGAACCAGGCGACCTTGAATGCCAGGCGGTCACCGTCACGCCACAGGTCACGCTTGAGCAGGCTGAAACCAATGTCCCAGGAACGGTTCTTCTCCGGTTTCAAGTCGTTGATCGGCGCCGAGGTGCTGTTGCCCAGGGTCGATTCGAACAGGCTGGGCATCTTCCAGCCTTGTGCATACTTCACGTAGAAGAAGGCGTCCGCATCCAGGTTGAAGCGGGCTTCGGCGTAGGGCGCAAAGCCATGGCCGGAACGACGGATCGCCGGCTGGTAACCCCACGCGGTTGGAATCTTCTTGGTGTAGAAGCCGTTGGCACCGCGCGGATCGCGCTGGAAGCCGTCGAAGTCGTAGGTCTGCCCCAGGGTGCTGTCGCCGTACGGCGTGGCACGCAGCGACTCGAGGGTATAGGCGCCCTGTGCATCCGGGTACCACTCCTTGTACCAGCCCGGCAGCAGCTGCCCATCCTTGCTCAGCCGCGCGAACGTGTAGCGCAGGTCGCGTGACTGGCTGACGTAGGCCACGCGGTTGCGGTCCTGCGTGCGGTAATCGGTGAAGCGCCCGCCGGCGGTCAACGACAGCCAGTCCCACGGCTGCCACTGCAGCGATGCGACGGCGCTGGCCTCGCGCCGCGTGCCCGAGCGCAGGTAGCGGTTGTTGTTGAAGTCCACCGGCAGCACCGGCGAGTTCGGTGCGGTGTCTTCATGCTGGAAGGCGGCGCCGTAGCGCAACGTCCATTCGCCCAGGCCGTTGCTGAAGCGGGTGGTGTTGCTGCTGTCCACGCCCCAGCGCTGGGTCTTCACGTCCGACTGCAGGCCTGGGCCATAGGTCTCTCCCAGCGTGTCGGGCATGCTGTCGCCGGGGTAGTCCTTGAACAGCGGCGTGTTGGCCACGTTGCTGTTGAACATGCGGCTGGTGGCGGTGGTTAACCACAGCGTGCTGCTCAGGTCCAGCCACGGATGCGCCTCGGGCCGGTAGCGGTGGCGCAGCGAGGTGGCGTTGACGCGCATGCGTCCGGGCTCGAACTGGAACATGGTGTTGGCCTTGTCCACGTAGGTCACCCACTCGTTGGACTCGCCGACGCGGCCGATGGCCGAGGGCATGATTTCACCGAAGCGGGAATCGAAGAAACGGTGGCTCAGTTCCAGCCGCTGGTCGGGGTTGGGCGTCCAGACGAACTTGAGCAGTACCGATTCGTTGTCGGTGTGGGTGTTCAGCACCTCATCGCCCGGGTGATAGATCGATGACACCGGCTGGCTGGTCATGCCGGTGCCGCCGCTGGACAGGTGCTGGTCGTCGTAGCGGTCTGCACTGTTGCGGCCGGCGAAGTAATTGCCCTGGCGTCGCCGCGCGTAGGCGGCCACGAACTGCCAGTCCTCGCCACGCTGGGCGAAGGCCACGCTGCCGTTCCAGTCGCGTGGGTCGCGCAGGCTGTTGCGGTTGTCGTTGCCGCGCGCTACCTGCTTGAACACGTGGGTGCGGTCGATGCTGTTGTCGGCCACGCCGGCACGCACGCGCAGGCCCCAGGGCTGGTCGTCATCCAGGATGTCGTCGGCAGTGAGGGTTTCCATGTACACCACGCCACCGATGGCACTGGCCGCGTTCGCCGCCAGGCTCGGGCCCTTCTCGATGCTGACCGCACTGACCAGATCCGGGTCCAGGTAGCTGCGCTGCTGCACGCCGGCATAGCCACGATAGACATCGATGGCCTGCTGGCCACCGTCGATGATCACCGGCACCCGGTTCTGGCCCTGCAGGCCGCGGATGTTGACGTCCAGTGCGCCGCCGTTGCGTACATCGCCGGTATGCACACCGACCGCACCGGCCAGGACATCGCCGATCGACTGGCCGCGGAAACGCTCCAGCTGTTGGCGATCCAGATGCACGCGCGAGCCACTGTCACGGTAGACCGCATCGGCATCGGCCAGGCCCCACGGTGAAGCGCCTTCGCTGGCCTCACCGCCAACACGCAGGGTGCCTATCTGGCGAGCACCGTCACTGTCGCGCGCCGGCGCGTGGCGCAGTACGACACCATCGGCATCGCGCTGGAAGGTAAGCCCGGTGCCGGCCAGCAGCTGCGACAGTGCCGCGTCCACCGACTCCGCGCGCTGCACGCCGGGGCTGCGCAGGCCACGGGTGAGGCGCGCATCGACGGCAACGTTGAGTCCAGATTGCTGGCCGAAGGCGGTGAGGGCCTGGTCGAGCGGACCGGCAGCGATGCGCCACTGGCTGGCTGTTGCGGCGGCGTTCTGTGCATGTGCACTGACTGGCAGGACGGCAGGCACGGTGATGGCCAGGCACAGTGCCAGTGTCAGTGGGCGAGGGGAGGGAAGGGGG
>NZ_QAIJ01000332.1:0-6546 GCF_003060985.1 Stenotrophomonas sp. HMWF023 | reverse complement strand
GACGAGAGTGTCGAAGGTGGCAAGGAGCTTGCTTTGTCACTAGCCCTACTTGAAGGCGTGTTCGACGCAACTGGGCTTGAGGCGGTTGGTCGCCTTGTCGCCCTGAACAGGCTTGCCATTGAGCGTGATACCGGGGTGTTCTTCTATCTGTAGCTGGGGAGGCCGTGCTTGGTGGGCGGGAGGGTTTCACGTCGCCGCGCGAGCCGTCATAGCCGTAATGCTGTAAATGGCGAGTGTATGAAGGTATCAATAGTCAAGCTGGTCAACGTGACTCTCGATGGAGCCTTTGTTGAGTTTTTGTCCTCCCTGGGGACGGGGCGCGCTCACTTTGCTGGCTAGCACTTCATTCAATCCGATGCCGTTGCTGACGCGCGGGAACATAGGCGTCCTCGGGCCGGTTCAATCATGCGCCTGGCATGGCGTTGGGATCTTGGTATTCCTTCTTGCGTATGCAAGAACACGCGGGAGTTGTGTGTGGCGCTTCATTCACCGGATGGTGCAGTAGTTGAGCCTAGGCCTGCTGGCCGCACATGGCGGTCGAATCACTGGCCGCAGGACCTCGATAGTCTGAACGTCAGCTGCCTGCCACCAAGTCTCACCCCTGGTCCCACATAGCCCCCTGCGACTTTGGAACTTCTTCTATGTTCCGCGCATGCCACATCGGGTCTCCTACGCCCTCTTATCCAACACGTAGGAAATCTCAATGAAAGCACTAGTGATCACGGCCGCAGCCCTGCTGGTGACGGGCACCGCCTCTGCCGCACCGGCAAACTGGGATGGCTTCTACCTGGGCGCCCAGGCCACCCACGGTGAAGGTCACACCAAGGACCGCAGCAACGCCGATGCCTCCAAGGAGAGCATCCGTGGCTTCACCGGCGGTCTGCAGGGCGGCCGGATGTGGCAGTTCGACAACAACGTCGTGGCTGGCATTGAAGGCGCTCTCACCTTCGGCAGCATCGACCGCGAGTGGAAGGACAGCCGGAACAATCAGTACAGCCCGTACTACGGCAAGGATTCGGTGACCCGTTCTGGCATGGTCAACGGCAAGCTGGGCTATGCCGCAGGCAAGTGGCTGCCCTACGTCAGCGCCGGCGTCACCGTGGCCCACCAGGAATTCACCTTGGGCTGTGACAAGTCCTTGGTGGCGGAGACCAACGGTTGCCGCGTTGCCGAGTTCGAGAACCGCGCATCTCACACCTCCACTGGTACCAATGTGGGCGCAGGCGTGCTGTACCGCTTCAATGATCGCCTCTCCGGTGGTGTGGAGTACCGCTATACCAACCTGGGCTCCAGCCCGGTGACTCTGCAGGACCCGAACTACCCGGCCGTAGGCCGTCGCAACTTCAACACCAACTACAGTAGCGTCACGCTGAAGCTGAATTACCACTTCTAAGCACCTGGCATCTGTCCCCGCTGTTCTCTGGCGGGGACAGCACCGGCTGGGCGAAAGATCCGCGAGACCCTTGCTCGATGAGTCGCACCGGCCGGGACTCCCCGGTCCGGCGGCGATGGCGCGCGAGGCCGCTGGGCTATACCCTTGGCACTCTTGTATTTGGAGTGAACCTGTGGCCCTGACTACCCTCAAATCGCTGGACGCGGAAATCAAGCAGCTGGAAGCTCAGAAAAAGCTGGTCGAGAAGCGTGACGGTGAGGTGCCCAAGGCTCTGGCCGTGCTCCAGAAATACGCCAAGGTACTGACGCCTGCTCAGCGCCGACAGGTGGCAAAGCTGATCGGGCGGGGTGTCGAAGTTGAGGCTTCCGGTCCTGCCAAGGCTGCCAAGGCGCCGTCGAAGGCGCGCAAGCTCGGCAAAGTGGCACCCAAGTACAGGCTGCCCGATGGTGCGACCTGGACGGGCAGGGGGCTTACGCCCAAGGTGTTTGCGGCTTGGTTGAAATCGGCTGAGGGCAAGGCTTGGAGCGCAGCCAATCCTGGCGAGCGATTCCCCGCTGCCGGTGAGAAGAGGACGGCCACCAAAGTTGTGAAGAAGGTTGCGAAGAAAACTGGGAAGGCCGCCCCGAAGGTGAAGAAGGCTTCGGCTCGGAAGGTTGCAAAGAAGGTCGCTCGCAAATGACGAGGGGGCCGCTGGGTTGATCGCGGATCTTTCACGGTTCGGGTGTATCTCGCAGCTATTGCTCGCGGGCTCGTCCGCTTCCGGCCGGCGGTGGTCGGAGGCCGAGTGCCCGGGAGTCAGTCGCAGCACGGATTGAGATTGCACGCCCCCCCCAGCTTCGCTGAATGGCCCTTCATCGCTTCCTGGCCAGTGGGTAGGCCGTAGTGCCATAAGAGGCATGGGGCTGATCTGGCATGGCTTGGGAGCATGCGTTGGGAGTTCTAGGCTATGCTTCGGCTAGGCATTTGCCGTCGGGCACATGTGTTGGTATCATGCTTAGCTGTCACTGTCCTGCATTGTGCGTGCGCAGCTTGTGCGCCCACGAAAGCAACAGGTGCATGTAACTCTACTTCTCGACTAGGAGTCCGCAGATGAATCCAATGGAATTGATTGCTGCTGCCTGCGATACCGATATTGGCGAGACGGCACGGACTGCTGTGTTCTCAGAGCTCGTCGCGGCCGCAGAACGGAGCTATGAAGATCACAATTCTCGTTTCGAGATGACGAGTGAAGACATGGCTTGCACCTATAGCCTGTAACTTTGAATTCCGAGAAGAAGCAGCCTCAGGGCTGCTTTTTTTTGTCCAAAATTCGGTGGCTTGGCAATGATCCCCTTTCTCGTCTGCGAATTCGGCAAGTCTGCAATCAGTAATCTGATCAAAGAGTGCTTTGGATCTGAGTTTCCAGAGATTTTCAGCAAGCCGCAGGTGGATTACATCTACCGGTATCTGAAAGATCTTGGTGCGGGTACTGTGCTGCTTGAGGCGCAGTATGTCGACAAGGACTACCTAGATGACTATTCGAAGTTCTACGTCCGTCGCTTCAGTAGCAAGGGGCACAAATGCGCTCGGCTACACTTTTTTGTTGGCAACCACAGTCATCGGGACTTTGAGGGCTGGCTCTCTAAAGGAATAGGGCCGTCCGAGCGTGAAGAGCTTGAGAGCTCGTATCTAGGCTTCACTGTGATCAAGCCGTTGCCTCAAACTTTTGTGGGCAAGACTTGTCTGCGCCTCTATCCAACCTTCAATAGCGAGACAAGGCATCACCTGGCAAGGCGCTACACAGTCAACCTGTTTGGAATCGAACTTCACGTTCAATCTATCGCGTTTCAGGAGCAGGACAAGGTGGTCGCGGCTTGCGCTACAACTGCCATATGGAGCGCGTTAAACGCTGTGGCTGCCTTGCCCGTGCGTAGCATTCCGTCATGCAGCGAAATCACAACTGCGGCAACAAATTTCGTGGCCGGGTCGAACAATCGTTTTCCGAGTAACGAACTTACGCAGAAGCAGATCCTGCGTGCTCTAGATGTAGCGGGATTCCGACACCATAGTGATTCCCTGAAGAGCGCGAAGGCTGACGAGGTCTTTGATCTAATCTCATGCTACCTGAGAAGCGGGATGCCCTTGATTCTAGGGGCCGAGGTGCACGAGCGTACGAAGAATGGGGGCTCACGCTTGTTGGGCCCACATGCGCTTGCGGTGGTTGGGTGTGAGACAAATCCCGCTGATCGGGCTCTCTACGTTCACGACGATAGACTGGGGCCCTTCGCCCGGGCCCGCCTCAGGCAGCACAGTGATGAGGCCGCATCGATTGCTGGCAGTGTCGTTCTGGCTCTACAGGAGAAGGACGATAACGGAAAGTGGACAAGTGCCAAGGATTTCCTTGTGCTCAGATCGTTGGTTGCGGTATCTGACAAGAAGGTACGCCTTCCGCGATTCCTGGCCTCGGCAACCGCCGAGTTCATCTGTAGCACATATCGGGCGGGTGTTCAGGAGATGGTGGGGGCTGGAAGTATGGAGGCTGCCCATAGCGAAGGTGTTCAGGCAGCACTGACCTTCGAACTGGAGGTTGTCGAAGGCTCGAAGCTCAAAGCAGAGATCTTGAATGCCCCGCTTCAAATGAGCAGCGCTCCAAAGGGGGCCAATTGGTCCTTTAGTGATTGGAATTCAGATCCGGGGAAGCGGCGCGTTGCATTTCTGTCGCGTGCACTTGCTCGATTCCAATGGGTGGTACGGTTCAAATACTGGGACGGCCCGGCATTCTTGTTGCTCATTGATGCCACCGATATTCCGCAAGGAGATGCTGTTTCTGCCGTGTATGTGCAAGACGCAACGCGATTTGGGGCATTCCTTTCAGCCCTTGAGACAGTGGTGCCGAAGGTGGATCTTCTGGCTGGCAAGGAGATCAATTTCTTTGGTTCTTTCATGCGGAGAATTGCGCACCGCAAGGACTCTTGGGGTGAATTCCTCGATAAGGCGTATGGTGCTCCACGGGCGCCCATGCGTCTTAAGCCAGAGGAGATTAAGAGTGGCGATATTCGGGCCAACCCAAATCTGCGCAAGTACTATGAGGCGGTCGACAAGACCCTCGAGGAGGAGTTCTCTGGGTTAGTGGCTGTGGGTGGCTTCCTCATTTGGGTGATCGACCATGAGGGAACGCTCCTGGTCGGGCGGGAGGATGGTTTGCAAGGGCATCCGACATTGACGGGTTTCAAGCCCGCGCGTGTTGGAGGGGAACTCAAGCGAACAGAGTCTGGATGGACCATCAACTCAAAATCAGGGCGTTACAGCAACAACTATGAGGACGCGGCGCCATATTTGGATAGTGCCCTGAGGAAGTTTCAGGCAGTGTTTTACCGATCGCGAGACGAATTCAACATTGAGTATCGACCGCCGGCTTTGGGCGTTGCCACGGGGGATCCTGCAGTTGTCGCGTGAGTTGCTCCATCTTCTGGGAATCACTCCGGAAGTTGCGTGAAGCACGGTATTTTGATCTCTAGAAATCGAAAAGTCTGTTGCCTGGCCTTCGATTGAATCGGGTTCTCGTTGATTGTCTTGGGGGTATGTAGGCAGTCGCCAGTGTGAGTCGGGAGAGCCAGGGCAATTTACTCAGCGATTGATGACCTAATGGTGGAGGTTTCAGCCTTGGCGCGGCATGATAGGAGAGGGGAAGCGGAATCGTCCAATTCAGGCATGGCCGCCGATCTCCACCTTTCTGGCTTGTAGGGGATATCCATGGCTTACACCGCTGAGATCAGCAGAACCAGTCCGACCGCGTTCCTTTTCCTCGTCGATCAGTCCGGCTCGATGCAGGACACGATGGAGAACGGCAAGTCCAAGGCGCAGTTCGTCGCAGATGTGCTCAACCGCACCCTTGCCACCTTGATCACGCGATGCACCAAGTCGGAAGGCACGCGCGACTACTTCGAGGTCGGCGTCCTGGGCTATTCCGGGTCTTCAGCGGGAAATGGCCTGAGTGGTGGGCTGGCATCGACGGTCCTCCATCCGATCTCCCAGATCGAAGCCAATCCTCTGCGTGTGGAAAGCCGCACCAAGAGGGTGGATGACGGCGCCGGCGGTCTGGTGGATCAGTCCATCAAGTTCCCCGTATGGTTTGAGGCCAAGGCCTCGGGCGGAACCCCGATGTGCAATGCAATCACCACAGCGGCCGGAGAGCTGGTCGCCTGGTGCGATGCGCATCCGGACAGCTATCCGCCTACCGTGCTTCACGTCACCGATGGCGAGTCCACCGACGGTGATCCGGAATCCCTTGCCCAGCAGCTGCAGCAGATCAGCACCAACGACGGCAATGTGCTGCTGTTCAACCTGCACGTGAGCACCAGCGGTGGTGACCCGGTCAAGTTCCCGAGCTCTGATGCGGGCCTGAGCGACGCGTACGCCAAGCTGCTGTTCCGCATGTCCAGTGCGCTGCCTCCCCACCTGCAGAAGGTCGCGGAGGAAAAGGGCATCAAGGCAACGATGGAGTCCAAGGGCTTTGTGTTCAACGGTGAGATCGCCGAGATCGTGGACTTCTTCGATATCGGTACGAGGGCTGCGCAGCTGCGCTGACCATGGCTCTGACCGTTCTCTTCGAAGGGACGGTGGCCAAGCACGTTGAGTCACCGGATGACAATGAGGACGCCTACCGCCTGGCCCCTGAGAGGGGGCGGGTGGTGCTGTCGGACGGTGCGTCCGAGTCCTTCGACGCCCGAAACTGGGCGCGTTTGCTCGTTGAGCGCATCGCAGACGAAGAGCTGTCTATGGATGCGGTCACTGCGTGCGCGCGCTCATACGAAGCGATGCATGATCCGGAGACTCTTTCCTGGTCAAAGGCTGCGGCCTATGAGCGGGGGAGCTTTGCCACGCTGCTGGTTGCGCAGGATCTGCCCGAGGCCAATGCCGTTCAAATCACCGCGGTTGGTGACAGCTTGGCCGTGTGGCTGGACGGTGATCAGTGGGTGACCTCAGCCCCTTATGAGTGCTCGGGCCAGTTCCAGGAGAAGCCTTCGTTGCTGGCCACCCGGCTGGAGTTGAATGAGCCCGGTGGTCATCTCTGGAGCATCCGCGAGTGGACGTATGAACCGCAGGGACATCGGTTCCTGCTCTGCATGACCGATGCGCTTGGTGCCTGGCTTCTCGCTCACCAGGAGCGGGGG
>NZ_QAIJ01000331.1:0-1078 GCF_003060985.1 Stenotrophomonas sp. HMWF023 | reverse complement strand
ACCAGACGCTGGCCAGCATCACCTTCCAGAATCTGTTCCGCATGTACAAGAAGCTGTCCGGCATGACCGGTACGGCCGATACCGAAGCGTTCGAGTTCCAGAGCATCTACGGCCTGGAAGTGGTGGTGATCCCGACCAACCGTCCGACCATCCGCAAGGACAGCCCGGACCAGGTGTTCCTCAACCGCAAGGGCAAGTTCAATGCGGTGCTGGCCGACATCGAAGAGTGCGCCAAGCGTGGCCAGCCGGTGCTGGTGGGTACCACCTCGATCGAAACCTCGGAAATGCTGTCCGAGCACCTGCGCAAGGCGGGTGTGAAGCACGAAGTGCTCAACGCCAAGCAGCACGACCGCGAAGCGACCATCGTTGCCAACGCCGGTCGTCCGGCGGCCGTGACCATCGCCACCAACATGGCCGGTCGCGGTACCGACATCGTGCTGGGTGGTTCGCTGGAAGCGGAAATCCACGAGCTGGGCGAAGGCGCGACCGACGAACAGAAGGCAGCCATCAAGACCGAGTGGCAGAAGCGCCATGACGCGGTCAAGGCTGCCGGCGGCCTGCACATCGTCGGCACCGAGCGCCACGAATCGCGTCGTATCGACAACCAGCTGCGTGGCCGTTCGGGCCGCCAGGGTGACCCGGGTTCGTCCCGTTTCTACCTGTCGCTGGAAGACAACCTGATGCGCATCTTCGCCTCCGACTGGGTGCAGAAGGCCATGCGCATGATGGGCATGAAGGAAGACGACGTCATCGAGGACCGCCTTGTCAGCCGCCAGATTGAAAAGGCGCAGCGCAAGGTCGAGGCCCACAACTTCGACATCCGCAAGAACCTGCTGGACTTCGATGACGTCAACAACGACCAGCGCAAGGTGATCTACGCCCAGCGCGACGAACTGCTTGACGCTGAGTCGGTGAAGGACAACGTCGATGGCATCCGCGACGACGTGATCTTCGACATCGTCGCCCGCTTCGTGCCGCCGAACTCGGTGGACGAGCAGTGGGACCTGCGTGGCCTGGAAGCCACCCTGCAGTCGGACTTCGGCGTGGACATGTCGCTGACCGATCTGGTCAAGTCGCA
>NZ_QAIJ01000073.1:0-4666 GCF_003060985.1 Stenotrophomonas sp. HMWF023 | reverse complement strand
GAGCTCGATGGCGCCATCCATGGCGCCAACGGTTCCGGCCAACCCCTCCCGCCGCCACCGGACAATTTCCTGCGGGCGCGGGCGGCGCATCACCACGCCGGTGAGGGTTCGAAAAGCGGCTGCTCGCTTGACCTCAACCAATGTTGAGGTGCGATAACAGTCTCCCCACGGCCACACCCCTGGCCTTCCCCACGGAGACTGTCTCGATGTCGTACTCGCTTCCCGCCCTCCCCTATGCCTACGACGCCCTCGAACCGCACTTCGATGCGCGCACGATGGAATTCCACCACAGCAAGCACCACCAGACCTACGTCAACAACCTCAATGCCGCGCTGGAACAGGCGGGTCTGCCGGCGCAGCCGGTGGAGACCCTGATCGCCGATCTGGATGCCCTGCCCGAATCGATCCGCGGCGCAGTGCGCAATAACGGCGGCGGCCACGCCAACCACAGTCTGTTCTGGACCGTGCTCAGCGCCACTGGCGGCACCGCCGATGACGAGCTTGCCGCCGCCATCGATCGCGACCTTGGCGGCTACGACGCCTTCAAGGAGACATTCAGCAAGGCCGCGCAGACCCGCTTCGGCAGTGGCTGGGCGTGGTTGACCGTCGATCGCGACGGCCGCCTGCAGGTCGAAAGCAGCGCCAACCAGGACAGCCCCCTGATGGGCGCAGCGGCTGGCGCCTCCGGCAATACCCCGATCCTTGCCCTGGACGTCTGGGAGCACGCCTACTACCTGCATTACCAGAACCGTCGCCCGGACTACATCGGCGCGTTCTTCAACCTCATCAACTGGGCCGAAGTCGGCCGGCGCTACCGCCAGGCCAGGGCCGCATGAACGCGGACTCCGGTGCATACGCCGGGCCGTGGGCAGGGGTCTTCCCCGCTCCGGCACCGGTGCCGTCGGTCAGCCTGCCGCCGCGTGCGCTGCGGCGGTTGCTCGGCCATTTCCCTACCGGTGTGGCGATCGTCTGCGCCCGTGATGCACAGGGAAAGCCGCAGGGCCTGACCATAAATTCGTTCGTGCCGATCTCGCTGCAGCCGCCACTGGTGCTGTGGAACCTGGCCCTGCATGCGCAGAGCCTGTCCACGTTCCAGCGCGCCACCCGGTTCGCGATCAGCGTGCTCGGCGCCGGACAGGAAGCCCTGGCGCGCCGTTTCGCCGACCCGCAGGTGCGCCATCGATTCGCCGACGTGCCGTTGCTGGACGACGGCGAGGACGCACCACCGCGGATCGCCGGTGCCGTCGTCCACCTCACCTGCACCCGCCACGCGCAGTGGCCGGTCGGCGATCACCTGCTGCTGGCCGGGCGCATCGTCGATGTGCAGGAAGAAGGCGGCGCACCGCTGCTGTTCCATCGTGGACGCTTCCAGGCGGGGCCGGTGGAAACCCTGGTGGAGGTGCGCTGATGGACATCGAAACGCTGGAAAAGATGCTCGCCGCCGGCAAGGACAGCGCGCTGCTGCGCTTCGGCCTGGGCAAAAGCTGGCTGGACGCCGGCGATCCGGTGCGCGCAGCCACCCACCTGGGCCGCTGCGTGGTGCTGGACCCGGATTATTCGGCGGCGTGGAAGCTGCTGGGCAAGGCATGGCTGGCCGGTGGCCAGCCACAGGCGGCGCGCGAAGCGTGGCAGCGCGGGCTCAGCGTGGCCGGCAGCAAGGGCGACCAGCAGGCCCGCAAGGAGATGCAGGTGTTCCTGCGCAGGCTGGACCGAGAGTCGCCTGCGCTGTTGGCGAAGGCCGGCTGAACAATCAGCCGGCGTTGGCCGACGCCGGTGCCGGCATGATGTCCGGCATAGGCAGGCGGCGCGGCTTGCTCGGGAACGCGTGGCGCAGGATGCGCCAGACCACCTGGGTGAACTGCCGCGGCAGCGAGCCGTTGTTGTAGTGCTGGCCGTAACGACGGCAGATGTCCTTCACTTCCTTGGCGATCGCCGCATAGCGGTTGGCCGGCAGATCCGGATAGAAGTGGTGCTCGATCTGGTGGCTGAGGTTGCCCGACAGCACGTTGATCACGAAACCGCCGCTGATGTTGGACGAACCGCGCAGCTGGCGCAGGTACCAGTGGCCGCGCGATTCATTGCGCAGACACTCCTTCGGGAACGTTTCCGATTCGGCGGTGAAGTGTCCACAGAAGATGATCACGTAGGTCCAGATGTTGCGCAGGCCGTTGGCCACCATGTTGCCCAGCAACACTGGCAGGAAGAACGGACCGGCCAGCAGCGGGAAGAACACGTAGTCCTTCAGCACCTGGCGGATCATCTTGCGTGCCACCGGACGGGTCTGCAGCCACATCGCGCGGCTGCTGATGCGGCCCTTGAACCAGCGGCCCAGGCGCAGATCCTGCGCAGCCACGCCCCACTGGAACAGCAGCGCGAAGATCGGTGCGATGATCGGCTGCAGCAGGTAGAACGGCTTCCAGCGCTGTTCCGGGAAGATGCGCAGCAGGCCATAGCCGATGTCATCGTCCATGCCACGCACGTTGGTGTAGGTGTGGTGGCGGAAATTATGGGTCTTGCGCCAGTTGTCGGCGGTGGCAACGATGTCCCATTCGTAGGTGTTGCCGTTGAGCTTGGGGTCGCCGGTCCAGTCGTACTGGCCATGCATGACGTTGTGGCCCAGCTCCATGTTTTCCAGGATCTTGGCCAGCGCCAGCAGCAGGGTGCCGGCGATGCAGGCCGGCCACAGCAGCGGCGCCCAGAACAAGGGCGAGAACGCGCCAAGGAACAGCAGGCTGCGGCCAAGCACGCCGGACCAGCGCACAGCCGCTGCGACGCGGCGGATGTAGCGGGTGTCGGACGCGCCGAGGCTGCCGATCACACGGTCGCGGATCGCATCGAGTTCCTCACCAAACGTCTGCATCTCGGCAGGGCTCAGGGCACGGTCGGTAGCGCGGGTCATGGCAGCGGGGTCCTCAGAGATCCAGGGTCAGGTCGGTGGTCGGCGCGCTCACGCAGATCCGCACCGGCACGGCCGTTTCGGACTGGGTGTCGCCGGTGCGCAGATGGCGGGTGGTGCCACTGACGCGTTCACAGGTGCAGCTGTTGCAGATGCCCATACGGCAGCCGTGCTTGGGCGCGATGCCCTGCGCCTCCAGGCTTTCCAGCAGCGAGCGGCCACGCGGCACGATCAGCCGCCGGCCGCTGCGGGCCAGGGTCAATGCGACCTCGCCCAGGCTGTCGGCATCACTGAGTGCGGCCGGTGGGGTAAAGGCTTCCGCCTGGAAACCGGCCACCTGCTGGGCCAGCCGCGTGCGCGCGGCGGCAACGAAACCGTCCGGGCCGCAGGCCAGTACATGGCGCTGCGCCAGCGGGGTGTCGTCACCGGCCACGGCCAGCGTGTGGCTGTCGATACGCGCAGCCGGCACGTCGCCTTCGCGGGTGGCCAGCAGGTGCACGCGCAGGTTCGGATGCGCCGCAGCCAGCGCCAGCAGTTCATCGCGGAACTGGAACGCCGCTGCGCTCCGCTCCCAGTAGAACAGGTCGACCGGCGCAGCCAGCGGGCGCTGGCAGGCGTCGCGCAGCAGGCTGCGCATGGGCGTGATGCCACTACCAGCAGCCAGCAGCAATACCGGCGCGGCGGCAGGCATATGGAAATCACCAAAGGCCGCGTCCAGCCGGAACAGGTCGCCCGGCTTGGCATGTGCGACCAGATGCTGGCTGACCTTGCCGCCTTCCACCGCCTTGACGGTAATGGCCAGCTCGCGGCGGCCCAGGCGGGTCGGGCTGTAGCTGCGGCGCAATACACGCCCCTCAAGCTCAACGCCGAGGGTGACGTGCTGGCCGGCGCGCATCCCGGCCCAGTGCCGGTTGCAGCGCAGGACCAGGGTCGCGGCGCCCTCGCCGGCCGGCTCGCGCCGTACCAGGCGGGCCATCGGCTCACGCAGGGTCCACAACGGATTCAGCTGGCCCGCCCAGAAGTCGAACAGCGACGGCGACAGCCAGCGGTACGGAGAAAGCAGGGAAGGTCGGACGACAGCGCTCATGGGCGCACTATACGGCCGCACACACAGCTGTGTATACATGTGTATATTGCACCGGATTGGGTATGATTCAGCCTTGCCCCTCCGGAAGTACCATGGCCGCCGCCACCGTTCTGTCTCCGCCTGAAGATGCCAACAGCCCGGCCCGCCGTACGGTGAGCCGCGAGGATCTGTTGGCCGCCGCGTTGAAACTGATCGGCCCGCATCGCAGCCTGTCCACCCTCAGCCTGCGCGAAGTCGCGCGCGAGGCTGGCATCGCACCCAACAGCTTCTACCGCCAGTTCCGCGACATGGACGAACTGGCCGTCGCCCTGATCGACGTGGCGGGGCGCTCACTGCGCACCATCATCGGCGAGGCCCGCCAGCGCGCTACGTCCAGCGCCACCAGCGTGGTGCGCGTGTCGGTGGAAACCTTCATGGAACAGCTGCGCGCCGACGACAAGCTGCTGCACGTGCTGTTGCGCGAAGGCGCGGTCGGCTCGGATGATTTCAAGCACGCGGTCGAACGCGAACTGCACTACTTCGAAGAAGAACTGCAGCACGATCTGGTGCGCCTGGCCGCACTGGATGGCGCGGTGCTGTACAAGCCGGAGCTGGTGTCGATGGCGATCACCCGGCTGGTGTTTGCAATGGGCGCTTCGGCCATGGACCAGCCCCCGGAGAACGACCCGGAACTGGTCGAACAG
>NZ_QAIJ01000330.1:0-1377 GCF_003060985.1 Stenotrophomonas sp. HMWF023 | reverse complement strand
GCCAGCGCATCAGGTTCGGCGTATCGGTGGTGAGGAAGTAGTAACCCGGTGCGGTCAGCAGCACGTTGTGCAGGTTCGGGGCATACAGGCGAACATTCGCGACGCGTTGCACGAGATGATCGGGCATGCGCCCCAGCCAGGTGTGCTCCATGGCCTCCTTCACCACGATGCCAGTGGTGTGCAGGCGTTCGCCGGGGTCGGTTTTGCGTTCGAGCACGCAGACGCGCAGGCCGTACTGGGCGGCGGCAAGTGCGCAGGCGGCACCGGCGAAGCTGGCGCCGACGATGACCACGTCGTAGTCGTTGGCAGGGGGAGTGTGAGGCATCGTGGCATCACCTTGCTGGATCCGGGAGTACAGCGTGGGATCGGCACATGGTGAGGCGATGGAGTCGCGGTGAAGTGGGGATGAAGCGCTCGCTCGCCCGATCGGGCTCCATTTCGGAATACTTGTATGGACTCACCCCGGACGACGATCAATAGTTCCTGGCCCAGTGCCATCACCAATGTAGTGGCGACTATCGACAACCACTCCGCCACCCTCGATCGGGACCAATCTGAGAACGGCGACATGTAGTTGAGCATGTACAAGAGCGCGAGTCTCGGCGATCCGCTGGCAGTGGACTGATCGCTCCGAGCAACAACCGCTCTCAATGAACCCACAAGACGACCAGTCCTCCCGGACAACGACATTCGAGAATCGATATGGATCACTTCGCTCACCTTGGCTACCACTACGGCGAGCGAGAAATTGAGTCGTTGCTGAAGGAGCTTGGGATCGTCGATGCTCCAGCCCTGGAGCCGCATTGGACTGATGCTTACTTGTCCAACGCATCACTCGGCGTTGAACTGACATTGTCAGATTCTGAGTCCTTGGCTTTTCCTAGTCGCGACTATCCAGCTGGCGCGCTCGTGTTATCCAATTTCCGCTACTACGGACGGGAAATCGGCGACTTCTCCGTTTATCGAGGCGCCCTGCCTCACGGCCTCACTTTCGGCCAAGGCAGGAACGACGTCTTGTCAATGTTTGGTGAACCGGAATGGACAAATCCAGAAAGCAGCCGCATGCGATGGAAATCCGGCAGCTACAGAATCCATGTGACATTCGACAAGACCGGAAAGCTAGCGATTGTCTCCGGAGGATTGCCGATCTAAGAGCACAACTCTGCGCAACGTTCTGCCGGCACCCAAGTCATGATGTCTGCCGACATCGAGCCACTCCCAGACCACGCCGTCGACATCGCCCTATCTCGCGACAGCTCATAACGAAAAACGCTCCCTTTCGGGAGCGCTTTTCTTGAATCTGGAGCGGGAAACGAGACTCGAACTCGCGACCTCAACCTTGGCAAGGTTGCGCTCTACCAACTGAGCTATTCCCGC
>NZ_QAIJ01000329.1:0-10885 GCF_003060985.1 Stenotrophomonas sp. HMWF023 | reverse complement strand
CTGCCGATCGGCGTCGCCGCGCTGCTCGATCCCTACCGACTGGCGGCGATCCCATGAACGCTGGCCACTTCAACCGCCGCATCCGGGTCGAGCGCCAGGACGGTCGACTCGATGCCTGGGGGCAACCACTGGATGCCTGGCAGCCGGTGGCGGAACTATGGACCGCCATCACCGCCGATGCCACCGGCAGTGTGCAGCGGCTGACGCTTGACAGCCGACTGCCGGCAACGATCCGCCGCCAGCGGTTCCATGTCCGCCTTGCGGCCGCGCGGCAGGCCGGCATCCAGGCAGGCATGCGCATCGTGCACGACGGCAGGGTCTTCGACATCACCGGTGTTGCCCCGGACTTCAGTCGGCGCCAGACCACGGTGCTGTTCACCGAACAGTCTTCAGGCACGGCCTGAGTGACGCCAACCAGGACACTGCAATGAGTTACGAAGCACAGCTGCACGCGCTGCTGGGCCCCCTGCTGCAGGGCCGGCTGCATCCCGATGTTTCCCCGGAACCGGTCATCTACCCGTGTGCTGTCTACCAGCAGGTGGGTGGACAGTCCGTGTGGTTCAACGAAGGTTCCATTCCCGGACAGAAGCACGCTCGCGTGCAGCTGACCGTCTGGGCAGACAGTCGCGCCCAGGCCAACACCCTGATCCGCGACATCGAAGACAAGGTCTGCGCGGGACTGCCGACGGCCGAGTCATTCGGCGCTGCAGTCGCCGTGCATGAACCCGTGCTGCGCAAGTACGGCGCGCGGCTCGATTTCGGCCTGTGGTACGCCGACCTGTAAACCGCTTCATCCGTGCAACACCCCAACCCGGCAACCGCCGGGTTTTTCTTATCCAACGAGGAAATACACCATGGCACTCAAGCTTCCCAAGGGCACCCAGTTCGGCTTCGCACCGGTCATCTCCACCGCTATCGCTACCACCGCCATCTCCAAGGCCGCGCCGGCACTGGCCAGCGTCGCTGCCAACAGCGTCGACACCGGCGATGTGGTGGTCATTGAACTGCCGGGCTGGCCGGCCCTGAACAACCGCGCGACCCGTGCCGGTGCTGAAGCCACCGGCAGCGTTGAACTGCTTGGTATCGACACCACCGACAACGTGCTGTTCCCCGCCACCAGCGGTGCCGGCGTGCTGCGCAAGGCCGGTGTCTTCGTCGACCTGGACCAGCAGGGCGACCCGACCACCGCCGGTGGCGAGCAGCAGTACTGGAGCGGCACGCTGCTGGAGGACCCGACCGGTCGCCAGGTGCAGATGCCGACCTTCAAGAACGCCAAGACCATCACCCTGCCGCTGTTCTACGATCCGAAGAAGCCGTGGTACTCGGCCCTGAAGAACGTCGACGCCAAGGGCGAACCGGTGATCCTGCGTGCCAGGCTGGTCGGCGGCGACGTGCTGTACTGGTACGGCTACCTGAGCTACAACGGCGACCCGACCATGGCCGCCAACACCCCGATGGGCACCACCGCGACCTTTACCGCGCTGGCTGACTCCATCCTGGTCGAGGGCGCCTGATGTTCCAGGTAAAGGCGCCGGAGAGCTTCAGGAGCACCCTGACCATCATCGGTCACGGTCGCGAGCAGAAGCTCAACCTGACCTACCGTCATCTGCCGGTGGCTGACTACGCCAGTCTGCTGGAACGGTTGGCCGAGGACGAGCTGAGCGTGGCACAGGCGATCCTCGACATCGTGGTGGATTGGGACGCCGATGTGGCGCTGGACACCGCCGGCGTCGAGCTGGCGCTGCAGCAGCAGGCCGGCCTTGATGGCGCGATCATCGGTGGCTACACCCAGGCCCTGCAGGTCGCACGCAAGGGAAACTGATCGAGGCGGTGGGGGCCCTGTACTGGCGGGCCCCCACCGAATCCGAGCTGATGCAGCTTGGATTGAAGGCAAAGCACTTTCCGCCGCCACAGGTCGAGTTGTGGCCGGAGTGCGTGCTTCCCATCGAACTTTTCTCGCGGGTTGCCACCCAGTGGCGCGTCGGCGCAGGTGGCCCGATCGGGTTGGACTACAACGTGGTCTACCGGGAGCTGGAGCGCGAAACGCTCGACAGCGACCAGTACGACGAGGTGATGGCGGCCATCCGCGTCATCGAACGCGCTGCCCTGGAGCAGATGCAACAGGAATGAGCCGGCCATCGCGGCAACGCCGATGGCCGGTCCCGACTCCGCCGATGCGGAGCCGACTCTCCCGAGGAACACTCAATGAGCACTACATCGCCTGGCAGCACACGGGCCACCGTGGAGGCCAGCAACGCACTGGAAACAGCCATGCAGGCGGCAAGGCGCAGCATGACCGAGATGACCAGCAGCACACAGGAGTTCCAGCGACAGCTGGAAAAGATCAATACGGTGCAGCAGGCATTCAATGCTGTGCTGACCACCAGCGCCTCGTTGGTCACCGCACTGTCCACGCAGCTGGCCGCCCTGAGCACACAGATGCAGGCGACAGCGAAGGGCGGCGCGGCCGCAGCGGGCGGTGACGCAGGCAAGGCCGCGAAGAAGGAAGAGAAGGCGGAAAAGGACGATATGGGCCTGGCGGGCATCCGCAAGGGCCTGGGTGGCGCGCTCAGTGACTACATCGGGAAGACCGAAAACACCGCCACGGCCGCCAAGAAGGCCTTCGACAAGGCGTTCACCGGCGCCGACGAAGCCCTGCGCAGCTTCGTGACTACCGGCAAGTCCAAGTACAAGGAGCTGGCCCAGTCCATCCTGTCCGACCTGAAAATGATTGCCGCACAGCAGGCGCTGGTCTGGGGGGCGAGGAAGATCGCCGGCCTGATGGGGGTCGACCTGACGCCCAAGGACACGGCGACGGAGGCGGCGGCCGCGGCCACAGCGGTCCTGGCAGCTCCCAAGGACGCCAAGGCCGGCGATAGCAAGGGCGGCAAGGATGACAAGGACGCCAAGGGGCTGTCGGGGTTCCGGAAGGGTTTCGGCAGTGCGCTCGGCGACTACATGGAAAAGGCCGAGAACTCCGCCAAGTCCACCCAGGATGCATTTTCCAAGGCATTCACCGGCGCCGAGGCGGCATTGCAGAGCTTCGTGAAAACGGGCAAGTCCAATTACAAGGAACTGGCCAAGTCGATCATCGCCGACCTCAAGATGATCGCCATCCAGCAGGCAATCGTCTGGGGTGTCAAAAAGATCACGGGCCTGCTCGGTTATGGCACGGGGGTGGAGGCCAACGCCAACGGTGGCGTCTACCAGTCGCCCAGCCTGTCGGCCTACTCCGGCGGTGTCTACAACACCCCGCAACTGTTCGCCTTCGCCAAAGGCGCCGGCGTATTCGGTGAAGCGGGACCGGAAGCGATCATGCCGCTGCAGCGTGGCCCGGACGGTCGCCTGGGTGTGGCCGCGCACGGCGGCGGTGGCGGTGGAGTGGGTGTGAGCATCCGCATCGACAACAACGGCGGCAAGGAAGTCACCAGCAACGAAAGCATGCTGCAGCAGTTCGGCAACGAGATCGGCCAGTTCGTGGAACGCAAGTACCGCGACCTGCAGATGCGTGACATGAAGGCTGGCGGCGTCCTCAGCAGGAGTGCAGCACGATGACCGATACCTTTACCTGGGCAGCAACCAGCCAGAGCACGGGCACCACCACTGCCACCGTCAAGCGTGCGCGCTTCGGCGATGGATACGCACAAGCTGCGCCGGATGGGCTCAACGCCCGCCTGCGCAGCTACCAGCTGCAGTTCGTCGGCAACCGCAGGACGATCAGCGAGATCGTGGCCTTCCTGGATGGCCATGTGGGCCAGAGCTTCTTCTGGCGAGGCCCGCTGGGAACCGGTCTGTACGGCTGCGACACCTATACCGACAGCCATCTGGGTGGATCGGTGTTCAGTATCACCGCGACGTTCGAACAGACGTACCAGCCGTAGGAGATGGCAATGGCAAGGAAAATCATCGACCTCGATTCCGTTCAGCCGAACGGAAAGCGGGGTGAAACACAGCGCCCGGCATTCACCAAGATCAATGAGAACTTCGCGGAGGTCTACGATGCACTGGTCGAAGTGGCGAAGATCCCGGAGACCGTGGACGATGCCATTACCGAGCGCGTCCCGGGCAAAAATCTCCTCATCAACGGCGGCCTGCAGTTCTGGCAACGCCGGAACTCTGGCCGGGTCGGCAGCGGGGCAGGAACGCTCGGGGCGGAAACATTCTTCGCCGATCGCTTCTCCAACTCTGCGTTGAACTGCAGCCAGGACATCCAGCGCGTGGTGTATGACGGCCAGCAGATCGGCTATCCGGACGACACCCGCTCCATCCTTGTCTGCACGGTCTCCGGGGCCGTCGCCAGCAGTGGTGCCTGGATGGGGCAGAGGATCGAAGGTGTGCGCAGTGCTGGCGGCGCAATCACGATTTCGGTCTGGGCGAACGGCGACGTGGCCGGCCGCAAGGTGGGGGTGCGGGTCATCCAGGACTTCGGAACCGGTGGGTCGCCTGCGGCACAGACATCCACCGAGGCGGGTGTGCTGACGTTGACCACCGGGGCAACGCGGCAGTCGCTTACCGTTACGTTGCCGAGCACCAAGGGCAAGCAGCTGGGTAGCAACGGCAACGACCACATCTACGTGGTCTTCGATCTCTGCGCCGGTGGCTACGGAGGTGCACTGGCAGGCCAGAACGGTTCATTCGGTTTCACCCAGTTCCAGGTCGAATCCGGGCGTGCCGCGACGCGATTCGATTGGCGACCACCCGGCGTGGAACTGGCCCTGTGTCAGCGCTATTACGAGAAGAGCTACAACCTGGAGATCCAGCCCAATACGCCGCACAACGAGGGCCGCGAGGCATTCTCGCTGAACACCCAGGGGACGGCCCACTACCAGAGCGTGCGATTCCATTCGGCCAAGCGCGCACATCCTTACGTGATGATCATCTCGGCCGACAACATCCAGCAGGATGGACACATCGCGGAAGACAACATCTCCCGCGTTCCCTGCCTGGTCAACTACGCATCTCCATCCGGCTACGAAGTGAGCTGGACCAACAACCCAGGCCGATGGGGCGGGTGGTGGCACTGGTGGGCCGACGCTGAGCTCTGATCAGAAACGGCCATGCCCATCAACGGCCACGAGGTTGTACCTATGCGGCCACCCGGACTTCAGGAAACCAGCAATGGCAAGAAAGACGATCGACCTTGATTCCGTTCAACCGAATGGAAAGCGAGGTGAAACACAGCGCCCGGCGTTCACCAAGATCAACGAGAACTTTGCGGAGGTCTACGACGGTCTGGATGATGTGCAGAACGCAATCCGAGAGACGTTGGATGGGGCCACTGGCCTGCGGATCTCAGCGGGGAACCGCCTGATCAATGGTGCCTTCCGCTTCTGGCAGCGAGGGTTGAGCAGGACGGTTGTTTCCCCTCTTGCGGTGTATGTTCCGGACAGGTTCCAGATCGTGTGCACCGGTGCCGGGCAGATAGCGGCAAGCCGGCAGGAGTTTGCAACGCCGGAGTTCGGTGTAGCCAGCTACATGAACTGCGCTCTTTCCGGATCGACGGCCTCCACCGAGGCGTTCTTCACCCAGCCGGTAGAAGGTGTACAGACACTGGCAGGCTCGAAGGTGACGTTGAGCATGCAGACCTGGGCGAGCACGCCCGGGAAGAAGATCGGTGTGCGCTTCATCCAGAGTTTCGGGACGAATGGATCGACCGACGTCATCGTTCACGCCCAGGCACAGGAGATCGGAACGGCAGCATCCCTACGCTCCTTCACTGTTGATCTGCCGAGCATCACAGGCAAGAAAGTGGGGCCGAACAGCAAGCTCCATGTGATCGTGGACCTGGTCGCTCCGGCGGCCTACGCAGGTGCGCTCACGGCTCAGTCTGGCTCCTTCTCGTTCACCTGCATGCAGCTGCAGAAGGGCGCCGTGGCAACCGAGTACGAGCATCGCAACGATTCGGAGGAGCTGCTTCTGTGCCAGCGTTACTACGAGAAGAGCTACAACGTCGACGTTGCTCCGGGAACTGCCGATGGTGCCGGTCGGGACAACCAGTTCTATGACCGGTCGGTCGGTATAGGCAGTACATCGCATATCCGATGCCGGGTGCTGAAGCGGGCGACGCCGGCCTACACCGTCTACAGCGATGTCACCGGCGCGGCCGGAAGAATAGCGGGTGCAGATGGTGGCGTTGGCACAGTTACCGCGATCGTCAATCCAGGCCAGTCCGGCGCGCAGGTCAATTACGTTTCGGCTGCGGGAACCTGGGGTTCTTCCTTCCATTGGACGGCAGACGCGGAGATCTGACATGTATCAACTTACCGACCAAGCCGACATCATCAAATGCACGGAGACCGGCACCTTCATTCCTCGCGGACACTGGATGTGGGGGGGCTACCAGGAGTGGCTGATGGCCGGAAATGTAGCGCAGCCGGCTCCGCCTCCCTACGCAGTCAATTCGCCCGAACATCAGCGGGTTCTGCGTGGGCACGCGTGGGAATGGATGCTGACGCACATTCAAGCGCGCGGCTACGACTCGATCGAGAGTTGCTGCAGCTACATCAACAGCTCCGTTCAGCGCTTTGCCCAGGAGGCTGTCGCCATGGTCGCCTGGCGTGATGCGGTGAGCATTGCCCAGCAGCGAATGGCGATCGAGTGCACGGACGGAGTGCAGACCTGGGAGCAGCTGAAGGTGTTGTTACCACAGCCCGAGGCATTCGAATGGCCAGCGGCGGACGCTGCCTCGTGACCCACAAACGCCATTGTTGCCATCGTGCCTGAGGCATGTCGTAGGCGACGAGGACCAAAACATGACAAGAAAGATAATCGACCTCGATACCATTCAGGCGAATGGTAAACGGGGTGAAACACAGCGCCCGGCGTTCACCAAGGTCAACGAGAATTTCGCTGAAGTCTACGCGGGCCTGGACGAGGTGCAGGCAGCGGTCGACAGCCTGGACAGCCGCATGGCAGGCCGCAACCGCCTGATCAATGGCGACTTCCGGGTGTGGCAACGTGGAAGCAACTTCGCGGCCGCGACAGGTGCGCGCTACACCGCAGATCGATGGCTGGTGAATGCGCAGGGCAGCACCATCTCGGCATCACGCGACGATATTGCCGCAGGTGGCGGTGCGGGCGGAAGGTTGCTCGCAGGCTCCAGGTACATGCTGAAGCTCGCCGTTGAAAGCGCTGCAGGTGCGGACAACATGGCACTCGTCCAGCAGCGCATCGAGGACGTGCGGACGTTCGCCGGGAAACGGGTCACGATCAGCTTCAAGGCGCGGGCCACGGTCGACAATTTCAAGGTGGGTCTTGAGTTCCAGCAATCCTTCGGCGCCAATGGATCGACGGCCGCTGACAGCATTGGTGGTGCGATCACGCTCGACACGATGTGGCGTTGGCATCAGTTGACCGTGGACGTCCCTGGTATCGCCGGCAGAACCCTTGGATCCAGTGACTACCTGCAGCTCAGCCTGTGGCTTGACGCCGGCGCCACCTTCGCCGGCCGTGCCTTCGGGGCGGGGCAGAAGAGTGGCGTGGTCTATCTGGCTGAAGTACAGATCGAGGAAGGCGATACCGCGACCGACTTCGATCGCCGGCCGGAGGCGCTGGAACTGTTGTTGTGCCAGCGCTACTACGAAGTGGTTGATGTGAATCGCCTGGTGGGTATCACCTATACCGCCAACGGTGACACGCGTGCCTGCGTGCCGTTCAAAGTGCGCAAGCGCGTCTCGCCCGTTGTTACCTCATCATCCAGCCACTTGAACCTTGTCGGCTTCGGACGGGTGGCCGAGCTCGTCAATTTCGACGGCGGCATGCCTGGGTGGCAAGGCACTCCCGATATGGCGGTGATGGCATCCCTCTCCAGCAACATGCAGGGCGCAGGCGCGGTTCTGGTGTGGTCCACCACTTCGCAGATCCTGGTCTTCGGCGATGCGGAGCTTTGACATGAAGACACCCGCCATCCAGCACAGCCAGCTCCACTGCTTCACCACCAATAACTCCCTGCCGCCTGGTCATCGTGTCCTCGTTTGCGGCGCCGGGAGACCGGCACCCAGCAATGAACCATCCGGCCTGCCACATTCACGCGAACTGCGTGCCGCAACACAGGAGACCTACTCATGATCACCGCCGATGCCCAGCAACTCGAGCCGGGTGGCCGCATTACCGTCTTCGAACTGGACGCCAGCAGTTTCGGTGCCGACCAGCTGTTCTTCCACGCGCACCTGCAGAGCGGTGTGATCATCTGGCAGGGTCAGGAGTACGGCCCCTGGCCGATCGAAGCCAGTGGCTTTGAACGAACCAGCGACCAGCCGCCGAACCCGAAGCTTCGGGTCAGCAACATTGATGGCCGCATCACCGCGATGTGCCTGCTGTTCGATGATCTGGTCGGCGCCCGCGTCATACGCCGGCAGACGCTGGCCAAGTACCTGGATGCTGCCAACTTCGAAGAGGGCAATCCCAGCGCCGATCCGGCAGAGCACTTCCCTGACGAGGTCTGGTTCATCGAGCGCAAGGTCGGTGAAGACAAGCAGATGGTGGAGTTCGAGCTGACTACAGCCATCGATCTCAACGGCGAACAGCTGCCCGGCCGGCAGATCATCGCCGGCATGTGTGGTTGGCTGGTACGCGGTGGCTACCGCGGCCCTTACTGCGGCTACAACGGTCCCGCAGTTGCCGATGGCGACGACGTTGCCACCGATGATCCCGCCCGCGACCAGTGCGGCGGCCGTGTGCGCAGCTGCAAGATGCGCTTCGGCCAGGACAAGCCTTTGCCCTATGGCGGCTTCCCGGCGGCCGGCCTGCTCCGCTCCTGATCCAGCGCTTCCGATTCTCCACTTCCAGGCCCGCTCGCGCGGGCTATTTTTTTGGGTGAAACATGCAACCAACAACCCTGCAGGCCATCCAGGTACATGCCGTGGCCGAGTACCCGCGCGAGTGCTGCGGGCTGATCGTGGCCATCGAAGGCCACGAGCACTATCTGCCGTGCCGCAACCTCGCGGGTACGCCCAGTGAACACTTCCGCCTTCCGGCCGAGGACTATGCCGTCGCCGAGGACAAGGGCGAGGTGCTGGCCCTGGTGCACAGCCATCCGGACGCGGCGGCCACACCGTCGGATGCGGATCGGGTGATGTGCGAGCACAGTGGCCTGACCTGGCACATCGTCAGCGTCGGTCAGGTGGATGGCGAGGCGCCGGAATGCGGTGATCTGCAGACCATCCACCCGAATGGCTATGCCGCGCCGCTGGTCGGCCGACAGTTCGCCCACGGTGTGCTGGACTGCTACAGCCTGGTGCGCGACTTCCACGCGCGTGAACTGGGCATTTCCTTGTCCGACTACACCCGCGACGACGACTGGTGGGACAAGGGTCAGGACCTGTACAGCCTTGAACGACTGCATGCGGAAGGCTTCGACCTGATCGAAGGCGAGCCGCGGCGGGGCGACATGATCCTGATGCAGATCCGCTCGCCGGTGACCAATCACGCCGGCGTCTACCTGGGCGACGGGCAGATGCTGCATCACCTGCATGGCCGCCTGTCCGAAACCGTGCCCTACGGCGGCATGTGGGCCGAACGCACCCGTTGCATCGTCCGCCATCGCGAGGTGCGCCATGACTGACCGTCTTCGTACCATCCGCCTGTACGGCAAGCTGGGCGCTCGCTTCGGGCGCAAGTTCCGGTTGGCGGTGAACAGTCCCGCCGAGGCCATCCATGCGTTGTGCGTGCTGGTTCCCGGCTTCCAGCAGTACCTGATGGGCGCAAAGTCCAAGGGCATGGAGTTCGCCGTGTTCAACGGCCGGCAGAACCTGTCGCGGGATCAGTTGCACGATCCGCCGGGACAGGATGACATCCGCATCGCGCCGGTAATGGTGGGCAGCAAGCGTGGAGGCGTGCTGCAGACCCTTATCGGTATTGTCCTGATTGTTGTGGGCACCTACACATCCTGGGCCGGTGGCGCAACGCTCGTCACAACGGGTATAGGCATGGTTGTCGGTGGAGTCACCCAGATGCTCTCTCCGCAACCGAAGGGACTGGCAGCAAAAGACTCCCCCGACAACGCCCCCAGCTACAGCATGAACGGCACCGTCAACACCCAGGCACAGGGCAATCCCGTACCGGTCGCTTACGGCGGGCACGACAAGAAAGGCATGTTCATCGGCTCGGCCGTGATCAGCGGCGGCATCCTGGCGGAGGACCAGTTTTGAACCAGATCATTCAATCCGCACAGCGTGAGCGCAGTGCACCCATGCCCACGCTGGCCGGGGCAAAGAAAGGCGCCAGCAACGCACGTACGCCGGTGGAAACGCCGGACAGCCTACACTCGATGGCGGTTGCCCGCATCATCGACCTGGCCAGCGAAGGCGAGATCCGTGGCCTGGTTGCCGGCAAGCAGTCCATCTACCTGGACCAGGTGCCGATCGAGAATCCGGACGGCACGCTGAACTTCTCCGGCGTGGACGTGCAGACGCGTTCGGGCACCCAGGACCAGGAACACATCAGCGGCTTCCCCTCGATCGAGAACGAAGTCGGCGTCAACGTCGAACTGCGCAGCGATGCGCCAGTGGTACGCACCGTGTCCGGTGCCGACCTGTCAGCGGTCCGTATCCGCTTTGCCGTGCCTGCGCTGCAGAAGACCAACACCGAAAACGGTGATACCGAGGGCTACCGCATCATGTATGCGGTGGACCTGTCCACCGATGGCGGCCCGTTCAGCACCGTGCTGAACGATGCTTTCAGTGGCAAGACCACCAGCCAGTACGAGCGCAGCCGCCGCGTCGATCTTCCGACGGGCAGCCAGTGGCAGGTGCGCATCCGCCGACTGACTGCGAATGCCAACAGCAGCACCATCGCCGACACCATCAATGTGCTGTCGATGACCGAGATCATCGATGCCAAGCTGCGCTATCCGAACTGCGCGCTGGCGGCGGTGCAGGTCGATGCC
>NZ_QAIJ01000328.1:0-4230 GCF_003060985.1 Stenotrophomonas sp. HMWF023 | reverse complement strand
CCTCGGCGGTGGCCCGAACCGCATCGGCCAGGGCATCGAGTTCGACTACTGCTGCGTGCACGCGGCACTGGCGCTGCGCGAGGATGGTTATGAAACCATCATGGTCAACTGCAACCCGGAAACCGTGTCGACCGACTACGACACCTCCGACCGCCTGTACTTCGAACCGCTGACCCTGGAAGACGTGCTGGAAATCGTCGAGCTGGAGCAGCCGAAGGGCGTGATCGTGCAGTACGGCGGCCAGACCCCGCTGAAGCTGGCACGCGCGCTGGAAGCCAACGGCGTGCCGGTGATCGGCACCAGCCCGGACTCGATCGACCTGGCCGAAGACCGCGAGCGCTTCCAGCAGCTGGTGGACCAGCTGGGCCTGAAGCAGCCGCCGAACCGCATCGCCCGCAACGACCAGGAAGCCCTGCTGCTGGCCCGCGAGATCGGCTACCCGCTGGTGGTGCGCCCGAGCTACGTGCTGGGTGGTCGCGCGATGGAAATCGTCTACGGCGAATCCGACCTGGCCCGCTACGTGCGTGACGCGGTGAAGGTGTCCAACGATTCGCCGGTGCTGCTGGACCGCTTCCTCGACAACGCCGTCGAGTGCGACGTGGACATCATCGCCGACGCCCAGGGCAACGTCCTGATCGGTGGCGTGATGGAGCACATCGAAGAGGCTGGCGTGCACTCGGGCGATTCCTCCTGCTCGCTGCCGCCGTACTCGCTGTCGGCTGAAACCCAGGCAGAGCTGCGTCGCCAGGTGGTCGAGCTGGCCAAGGCCCTGAACGTGGTGGGCCTGATGAACACCCAGTTCGCGATCCAGACCGACGAGGAAGGCAACGACACCATCTTCCTGCTGGAAGTGAACCCGCGTGCTTCGCGCACCGTGCCCTTCGTGTCCAAGGCCACCGGCATGCCGCTGGCCAAGATCGCGGCCCGCTGCATGGCGGGCAAGACCCTGAAAGAGCAGGGCGCCACCAAGGAAATCGTGCCGGACTACTACTCGGTGAAGGAAGCGATCTTCCCGTTCGCCAAGTTCCAGGGCGTCGACCCGATCCTTGGGCCGGAGATGCGCTCCACCGGTGAAGTGATGGGCGTGGGCCGCAGCTTCAACGCCGCCTTCGCGCGCGCGCAGGAAGCCGGTGGCATCAAGGCGCCGCCGGTGGGCAAGGCCTTCGTGTCGGTGCGCGACCCGGACAAGAAGCGCGTGCTGCCGGTGGCCAAGGCCCTGCTGGCACGTGGCTACAGCCTGGTCGCCACCCGTGGCACCGCGGCGTGGCTGCAGCAGCACGGCATGGACTGCGAGATCATCAACAAGGTGGTCGAGGGTCGCCCGCACATCGTCGATTCGATCAAGAACGGCGAGATCGTCTATATCGTCAACACGACCGAAGGCCGTGCCGCGATCAACGACTCGTTCTCGATCCGCCGCGAGGCACTGCAGCACCGCGTCACCTATTCGACCACCATTGCCGGCGCCAAGGCGCTGGTGGATTCACTGGAATTCCGCGGTACCGGCCCGGTCTGGTCGCTGCAGGAACTGCACAAGGAGTTGAACGCATGAGAGCACCCATCACGATGAAGGGCGCGCAGCGACTGCGCGATGAACTGGATCACCTGAAGTCGGTCAAGCGCCCGAAGGTGATCGCCGCGATCGCCGAAGCGCGCGAGCATGGCGACCTGAAGGAGAATGCCGAGTACCACGCCGCGCGCGAGGAACAGGGCTTCATCGAAGGCCGCATCAAGCAGCTGGAAGGCGAGCTGTCGCACGCCGAGATCATCGACGTGAGCAAGCTCAATGCCGGCTCCAAGGTGGTGTTCGGCGCCAGCGTGACCCTGGCCGACGTGGAGTCGGACGAAGAGAAGAAGTACCAGATCGTTGGCGATCTGGAAGCGGACATCAAACTGGGCCTGATCGCGATTTCCTCGCCGGTTGCCCGCGCGATGATCGGCAAGCTGGAAGGTGACTCGATCGTGATCGATGCGCCGGCCGGCCAGCGCGAGTACGAGATCGTCAGCGTCAGCTACCAGGACTGATCCGTGGCGACGGCGACCCTGCTGTTGCCGGCACGCAGCCGCTTTGCGGTGGCTGCGTTGCCGGATGATGTGGCGCGCGCCCTGGGCCGCGCCACCACCTCGCAGGGCGACGCCGGTGAACGGGCGCAGCTGCTGCGTCACTTCACGGTCGCCGCGCCGCAATGGCCGGTGGCCGCGTTGACCCGCCAGCGTGACGTCGGCGATGCCGCCGGCGCTTGCTGGCTGCGTGCCGATCCGGCCTGCATGGTGCCGGACATGCATGGCGCGCGCATGATGGGCCACGGCGAAACGCTGCGGCCCAGCCTGGCCGATACATTGGCCCTGCTGCCCGTGTTGCAGCCGCTGTTTGCGGATGCGGGCTTCGTGCTGGATGCACCTGATCCGTCGCGCTGGTACCTGCGGCTGCCTATCGGTACCGAGCTACCGGAGTTCGACAGTCCGGACGAGGTGCTGGGTGATGACCTGTTCTCGCACCTGCCACCGGGTGAGGCGGGCCGCCGCTGGCGAGCGCTGATGACCGAAGCGCAGGTGCTGCTGCATACCCATTCGTGGAACCAGCAGCGCGCCGCACAGGGCCAGCAGCCGATCAATTCGCTGTGGTTCTGGGGCGGTGGCGTGATGCCGGTATCGGTGGCCACGCCGCATGCGCAGGTGCGCAGCCGCGATGCGCTGCTGCAGGGCCTGGCCCAGGCCGCAGGCGTAGCGGTGGATGGCGAGCAATCGGTCGATGCACTGGTTGATCTGCGCCAGCTGCGCTCGTTGCAGCAGCTGGGCAACGATGCGATCCGGCCGCTGTTGGCCGCGCTCAAGCGGGGCGAACTGCAACGGCTGGTGCTGGATTTCGAGGATGGCCTGCAGTTCCAGCTGGACAAGCGCCAGCGCTGGCAGTTCTGGAAGAAGCCTCGGCAGCTGCACGACGGTTGAGGCAATGCGGTAGTGCCGGGCCATGCCCGGCGGATGTGCTATTGAACATCGGTGACGTAGGTCGGCAACTGCCAGTGCCTGCGGCTCGGGCTGCTGCAGTAGTGGCCGACGTACTCCGCACTGAGGATCAGTCGACTTCCGTCCCACGCCCAGTGCCGGTTCGTCCCGCACGCATCCTGGTCTGTCGCAAGGCCTTCTTCAAGAAACACGGCGTGCGGGTAGAGCGGAAACAGCGGGGTCGACGAGAGCAGCTTGGGTGCGAATGGCGGACGGTCGCGGATCAGCCAGGTACCCGCTGGCACGATGTGGTGGTCGGTTGCACAGCTCAACAGGGCAAGGACATGGGTAGCATCCACCCGTTCGATGCGTAGTTGGCGCGACGACATCTGTTCGCAGGCGCTCCGCGCGGCGGCCACCGGCTGCAGTTGCTGAAGCAGGTCTGTCCGCTCAGCCAGTTGTCCATCCGCGTCATGTACTTCGACCAGCAGGGGCGGTGCCTTCAGTGGTGGCGCGGCTACCGCGGCCGGCACCTTCGATTCCGGCTGTGCGCCCTTGCGCACCAGTGCGCCTGGGGTGTCCAGCCGACCCTGTGCTTCGTCCATCTTCAGCAGCAACGTGCGGATGCCGCGATCCGACAGCGGCCAGGCGTGGCCAGAGGCATCGCTCATCTCGATGCGTTTGCCATTCACCAGCGCATCGATCATCGCTGCCACGTAGCGCGAGGGTAGTTCCAGGCCAAGGTCGAGCGCGTCGCTGTGGCCGATGGCACCGAGGTCCCTTCCGTCCGCGCGCAGTCGCAACGTCCCTTCGGGTGCCACCGCCGCAGGGGTACGAGGCGCGTCCTCGGCGCCTTCGGCCATTGACAGCCGTGCGGTGACCGCCGTCTGTGGCCCGCCAGCGCGTTCGAGCAGCACGCTCAGCATCAGCGGTGCCAGCGGACCGTAGGCGGCCAGCCGGCAGGTGCGGGTGTTGTCGCAGGCCATCACGCCGTCGCCCTCGACGAACGATGTGCCAAGCGGTTCAGCGGCCGAGGCAATCGACGCCAGAGTGAGGGAGGCCAGCAGCAGTGGCGTGCGTAACAGTGAAGATGCGCGCACTCAGCGAACCTCGCTGACCAGCGTCGGCAGGGTCCAGTGCCCCCCCGGCATGCCACGGCACAAGCCGGTACTGAACGCACTGCTTGGCTGGAATCTGCGGCCATCCCAGGTCCAGTCCGAGCCGGAAACGCAGTCGCCGATGCCGCGGCCCTTGTAGCGTGCGTAGAGCGTGCGCTCGACGCGC
>NZ_QAIJ01000072.1:0-22623 GCF_003060985.1 Stenotrophomonas sp. HMWF023 | reverse complement strand
CCTGTCCAGGGAGCGCCCCCAGTTCCGCCAGTCCCCCCCCAACCTCCGGCTCCTGAACCACCCTTTGCCCCGAATGTTTCATCCCACGGTTCGGCCAAGTAGTCAGCTTGGGTCTTATTTGGATCGGTGGGATGCCTCATGCCGCCGTAGATGTCGCCCATGGCCTTGATTGCTTGGTCGACCGTGTACTCGGATCCAATCTTGTTCTTGATCTCAATGAATCGAGAGTCCCAAGTGTAGGTGGCCGCTTCCGGGTACTTTGCTGCTAGGACGTCGTTGGCTTTCATCGCTGCGAGAACTCCGCGCCCCTCTTCCTTGAGGTAGGTGGCGATGTACTCCTCTCTCGTTGGCGTGTGGTCCCAAGTCACCCGATTCTCGACGTGGGCCAACTCATGGGCGATAGTCCTCGCCATCTGTAGGGCATCACCCTTGATGTTCGGATTCAAATAGATGCTGCCCAGCTCAACATATCCGTTGGCCGCGCCCATCTCGCGGAACTGGATGGACAGTCCGCTGTCCAAGTAGTTCTTGAGTGACTGCTGGACATCGGGGATGTTGCTAAGAACTTCATCCAGCTCACTTGTTACGCCGGAAGTGAAGCTGCCTTTTGCAGCGAGTGCGAACATCCCCGCGGCGCTGATGTCGAACTGGACGTTTTCCAGACCATCCCAGCGGGTCTCGTCAAAGTAGTGTTCGACCACTCCTTGATCGCTCTCCCCTTCCCAAACACCGCTGGAGGCTGCCTGGAAGTCCGTCTGACTGCCACCCGAAACCAGCAGTAGTTCTTCGGCGGTGAGTTCGCGTGCGGCACGCATTCCTGTTGCCATGTTTCTTCCTTTCAAGTCGTTCGTTTGTCCCGCGCGATCCGAAGCGCGGCGGACGATGTTGAAAGCAGCTTAAATGGAAGTCAACAAGATCGCTTGCTAGACGCAACAGCTTGACACTGCTTCCAATGATCTGAGTTCCGAGAGACACCGTCATTGCTGGAAGCACCAACTAGGCTGTGGGCTGACGTCCCGCCAAGCATCCCGTAGCGTCGCAAGTCAAAAGGATGACTGATACCGAGGGCCGGACAACCATTGAGCGGCATTCCGCTACACCGTTTTGGTCAGCGTCCGCTTCCGGCCAGAAGCGGACGTTGGCCCGCTAACTGCCGGACCGCGGCTTAGCCGCCCCATCAGGCTCCCGAAGCCCGGCTCGGATTTCCTTCGCGACCCGCTTGGCCGATTCTGGCCAACCAAGCTCCATCGCTCCCACGCAGCCCCAGCAGTCTCCGCCGCAGTCGGCAGAGAGCAGATCGGCAGAGACGCCAAGCTTTCGACCGCAGATGTTGCACCGGGTGCTGACCATCGACACGTTCCTCATCATTAAAGCGCGCTGCCAGGGAGGCTCACATCCGCTTCCGGCCAAGAGCGGTCCTTAGTGAAGGACTGCTTTCTGCTGGGTCCACCCAATGAACTGGCTTCGCTTTGCGCTGTTTCCCTCGAAGTGGAGCTACGGCAACAGGCCATCTAAGAACTGCGATGGTCCTTCGTGCCATTCCCTGCCGAATTGGTTCCGCCTGAAACCGCTGTACATCAAGTGCACCTGGACGCGCGCTCTCGTGATGCCGACGTAGAACAAACGACGCGCCTCCTCCATCTTCTCGGGAGTGTTGTCAGCCCAATTCGGCGAGGGGAACTCGCCTTGGTCCAGACCTAAGATGATGACGACGTCGTACTCCGTGCCCTTCGCGGAGTGGAGCGTGAGCAAATTGAGCTGCTCAGGCGCTCCATCTCGGCGACCGATCTGCGCCATTGTGGTGCCGACAAGAACTCCGCCTCTCTCGAGGGCCTTGTGCATACCTTCCACGTGCGCAGCCTGGTCGACCAGTGCTGGTCTGGCGGCAATCAACACGTTGAGCAGCTCGATCCGTAGGGTTGCGACAAAGTCGAGCGCCGCACCATCGCCGCGGTGTCGCCACAGAAAGCGCGTGAGCCGAGCGGCTTGGTCCCGTGCTTCCTTGTCCGACAAGCCACCATGAAAGGAAATCCATCTGCCTTGTAAGTCGTGCAGGGGTGGTGACGAAGCCTTCCAGCCTCCTGCACACCAGATGGCACAATCTTCCACCCAGCTGGTGAGAGGAACCTTGCGATACGGGGCGGCGTTGTCGATGCGTATGAACGGGTACTTGGCCTTCACGGCTTCTATTGCTGCCGCGTCGCCCACATTCCGGTTTCGGTACAACACCGCAATGTCACCGAGCTGGCGCCCCTCCCTGGCAGTCAGTGCTGCAGGGACTAGCGTCTGCATGGCGTACTCAGCTTGGTGCTGCAAGCCCCCGTCGCACTTGTGTGCTTGGACGGAGGCTTGTCTCTCAGGTTCCGAAGACTCATAGCCCCTGTCTTTTCCTAATGCCCGCTGCGCGACCTCAATAATGCCGCTGCCGCTTCTGTAATTGATCTTCAGCCGGATTGTTTCGACGCCGCTCGCCTTCGACAAATCCTCCAGCAGCTCGCTGTTTGCTCCCGTGAAACCGTAGACCGACTGGTCCACATCACCCACAGCGATAAGCCGGACACCGGCGTCAAAGGCAAGCCGGCGCACGATGCGGTCCAGCGCAGCCCCCAAGTCTTGGTACTCGTCGACGGCCAGTACCGGGAACTTGGCTTGGATGACCTTTAGGACCCAGTCATGCTCGTTCACCAGGCGCTGACCGTAGTGAACGATGTCCTCGAAGTCGATGAGCCCCTGCTTACGCAACTCCTGCTCGTATGCCTCCGCCAGCACAGTCATTTCTTCGCCCATCGTCCAAACCTTGGCGTCGCGGTCCAGGTTCACTCGGCGGTGGCGATCGACCTCCTCTTTGCGCACTGGCTGCCCAAAGCCGCGAAGCTTCTCTGCCACCGCGCGGTAGATGCTCGCGGCTTCGGACTCTGTGGCGACCTTTATTGGGTAAGGCAGCTCCAGGCCTGCGATTTGCGCAAACGGCAGTAGTAGATGCACTAAGCAAAACGAGTGAACGGTGCCGACGAACAGTCGCGGAGACTGCTCGAGACCAAGTTGCCGAAGGCGGCGAATGAGCTCACGCGCTGCTTCATTGCTGAAGGTGATGCAGGCTACCCCTCGAGGCGACCACACGTCCTCTGCCATGACACGCGCCAGCTTCGTGACGAGCGTCTTTGTCTTCCCGCTTCCCGGACCGGCCAGCACACAGCAATTCCCGGTGGACTCGTAAGCCGCCCACTGTCCGGGGTTGTCCCGAAGCTGCAGTGCAGCTTGGAGGTATTTAGAACTCGACTGGAGAGAAGCCATTCTTAACGTACTTCAGCGCTTTTTTGATGTAATCGGGGCAAATCGCCTCGGTGGCGGAGCCGGCTAGGGCCTGAGCAAAACGTCCTTTACCAACCTCGCCAATCCAGCTTAGGAGCTTGCCCTCATTCAGCGTGGTCGGATCGTTTATCCATGCCGTCATTTCGCCCCTCCGCTGCAGGCCCCAAGAGTTCGCGTGCTTCTTCAGGATGGCCGCCATTGCAGCCCCCATCCCAGCTTGGAATAGCTCGACTTCCAGCGTCTTGTCATTGACGAAGACGCCGTTCGCCTCAGCGTCTTCCCATATGTCGTCGAACTCCGCGTACTGATTAACTTCCTCCTGCTGCATCCATAGCGCCAAGATCTCGCGAACTCTTGTAAAGGCAAGCGGCGCCCCGCCGTCGTCCGGTGGGTCAAGGTCCGTCAAGATGACAAAGGGAATGTTCAGGGCATTAGGCCCTACTAGCTTCAAGTAGGGCAGAAAGTTGGCGCTGGCCACTGAGCACACAGTCACCCCAAGTGTGTCGAGGTTGACGTCGAGCGCAGTGGCAAACTCTGGAATTAGGAACCTTTCCGCGTCGCCTTCGACGAAGATGATGCCTCGGGCGAAGAATAGCTCGCCGCGGGTGACGTCGATATACCGCTGCAGGTCGTCTTCTTCGTCGGGCAGCAACTCCACTTCAGCCGCGGAAGTAATCGATGTCGCCCCACATTTAGCGTTCTCACGCAGAAGGATGACGGAGCGTAGAGGCGCGACGCTCACAATGTGCGGGGAATGAGTCGTCAATATGGTGGTGACGTTCTCCGGCGCATCGTCCTTCTCACCAAGGTAGTGCCTATACACCAACCGCTGAACATGCGGATGCAGGTGCGCCTCGGGCTCCTCGATAGCAAGGAACGTGTGACTGCGTTCTCCTGCCTCGACTGCTCGCTCAAGCTCTAGCCCCTTTAGGGTCAAGAAGAGGAGGTTTGCCGTTCCCAGGCTTGCGTCGCCAATGCCGCGGGCACCCCCGTCAATAAGAAGCCGCAAGCCCCGCAGCAGCACGTCCACGTTTGTCGGCGTCGCGCCCAGCGTCAAAGACACGGCGTGTTCGTCGCCGACCATCTTCACAAGGCGGTCGTAGACCTTACCTGCGGCAGCAGAGACCTCAGAACGCTGCGCAAGAGTGTTCTGGGCACTACTAACAAGTTGCTCCAGTTCCTTACGGCTTTCTTCGTCCAGACCAGCAGTCAACTCCTCGATGATCGGCCGAAGAGGCGAACGCCTCCAGTTCAGCAGGTCGCCTTCCGCGTCACGCAAAGCAAACAGATAGTCCATCGGCAGCTCGCGCCTGCGGGCAGCCGTAAGAACGTTGTCCTCGTTGGTGCCGCCGAATACCAAAAACTCGTAATCCGCCAAGGTTCGCGGCGCTGCGCCTTCGAGCGCGGCCTTCGGGCGATACAGGTAGGTCAGCCGAGCGACGACTGGGTTCTCGGTGTGTACTAAGCTTCCGCCCAGCACGGCGAGCAGGTTGTCGTTGTCCTCGAAGTCGGTGAACTCCAGTAACACTTTGACAGTAGCGCCAAGCTTCGTATCGTTCAGGCCGTCCCAAAAGTGCTCGAGACCCAGCTGCCGGTCACGGTCAGGAAGCATAGGGTCAAGCACTAGACGTAAAGCCCTGAGCAGGTTGCTCTTACCTGCCTTGTTCTCTCCCACAATCACCAAATTGTCGTCAGTAGCGAAGTCGACGCTCTCAAAGTTGGCGTAGTTCTGGATCGCGATTCGACTAATTCGCATTCACACTCTCCTGCTTATTCTGTGCGTGCTAACACTATCGCAGATCACCGCTGGTAGCTGGACCTCAACCGGTGAACGTTGGCACTCCGGGACTTCAGTGCGACATCCTGAAGTGCCGCAATTGGTCGGAAGATGCCCTTCCCTACGCTCGGTAAATCCACCTACCCCTGCGAAAGCTGGATGCAGGGGAGCCTTTCACAAGCAACCCTGAGGGCCGTTATAACTAGGGATGACGGGATATCGAGCTTATGGACCACGCTCTTGATCAAGTGACTGGGCTAACTCACCCTCCCAACTCTTATCAGTTCATCGAAGGCATGCTCCAGCGCAGCATCCGCGGCAACAACCTTCTCACCGACTGTGCGAATGTGAGCATACACCTCGTCATCTGTCGCCGAAGCGGCCAGCTCGGAGGTCATCCTAACGATGGACCGCAGCTCGTTTACCGCCGAGAGCGCTAAGGCCAGAGTCCGGGTGGTTGAGCTATCAAAGATATCTGCTTTGTCGTAGAACTGAGGTGGTAGATCAACGTTGAGAGACTTCACCTGATCCCAGAAATCGACGCGCGCATCGCGAGAGCTCGCTAAATCCTGAAGCTGTTCGGCACCATTCTCGGCAAGCCCGAAGCGTATCTTCACAACCTCGAGACGCGCATTTCCTATTGGAGACGTCATTATCTGCGCCAATAGTCTCCTGGTAGCGGACCTCTCACGCGATCGCTGGAATTTATCGGCAATCCAGATGAAAAGAGCTATTCCTGCAGCGATCGCTGTCCAGTCAATCTTCACCAATCTACTCTCCTTGTGCGTGCAAACGGGCGTTAGCCCCAGGGTGTCGCCTGTGATCGGCGGGCACCCTGCCTTTTTCAGCGGCAGGAGCTGACTTAGTCAAACACCGTATCGCTTATTGCCACCAGATGTAATGCAGTAGCGCCCACCGCGCGGGCCAATACACACTCGAGACCCCGAACATGGGCACCCTCCATCCAGATAGTTGCTGCGAGCTGGACGAGAGCTTTCAGGTGATCGCGGGGAGGGCTTGCTAGCAGGCCTGTAGCACCCGCTTCCGCTACACAGAAGGTTGGAGCTGACCCACCTGGCCGAAGCACCCTCGGGCGACACCCGTGCCCAGCTCCCTTGACGTTCGTACACCACAACAGAGTCGCCACCGACCAGTTTTCCGACGACCTTACCGTTGGGCGAGGAACGCTGGTTGAGAGCGGTTGCTGAGACGAACTGAGCCTCTGCATTCTCTACGGGACGAAGTTCCGGCTCAGTTGGCGTGGGGAGCAACTCCTCATCTGACGACAAGGACTGAGGGCCTTGTCGCCCGCCTCCATTGCACATGGCAATGACCACTACCAGGAGTCCCACGACGACTATTCCAGCTGTCCCAGACGATCTTCCTGCCACGTCGCTCACCTCCATGTGCCCGTGCGTCCCATTCCCTGGACTCTATCAGATGGTCGAACCAGCGCAGCTTAGGCCCCAACGAGCCTTGCTATCCCAGCTACGGCGCACTTCTGATCAAGATCCAAGGCGGTGATGAGGTCCGCCAACTGCCGAGCACGGACCATCAGAGGGCCAACCTCCGCCCAAGGTCCGGAACCACCAGAAACTCATTGGCCTTCCCTACTCTCTGCTTGATCAGAAGACCCGCGCCAACCAGGGCATTGAGATCACTCAGCGCCGTCGGATAGGTGATCGTATGCGCCGCTTGATGGCTTGCAACTGTGTACGCGCGATCAGGGTCCTTGAGCGCGTTGGCTAGCAAGGCGCGCTGCCGATGATTGAGAACCACCTCGCCCACCCTCGCACTACGTAGCACCCGCCGGGCCGCCCTGTCTTCCTGATTCTTCTTGGCAATGTAGGCATGAAGCGCCTGGATGGACTCTTCCAGCGCCTCAAGCTGCTGAGCGACAAAGTAGCTGACGTCCTGCCCATCACTCTCGGTGTAGAGATAGGCGCGCATGTACTTGGCCGGAGACTTCTTCAGGACACTGGAAATGGACAGGTACTCTGTCAGCCAATACCCAGCATTCATCATCGCCCAGTAGAAGAGTGCTCTGGCGGTCCTTCCATTGCCGTCAACGAACGGATGGTCATAACCGATCTGGAAGTGCAGCACGATGGCTCGAACAACCGGGTGGATGAAAGGCTCACCGGCACCGTCATTCACGAACTCACATAGCTTGGCCAGACGCTCAGGGACCTGCGAAGCGGGCGGCGGCACATGAAGCAAGGTCGGAGGTGATCCTCGATCGTAGATCACCACATTGTCTTCTGCAGTCCGGAACCGCCCACAGTCAGAGTCGGCCTCCAACGTGCCATCGGTCAGAATGCTATGAAGCTCCAGCACCTCCTCGGGGGTGATCGGCCTTACGCCACGTTCCCGAATCATGTTCATGGCTACGTAGTTGTTGTAGATCATCCGCTCGGACTGATCTCGCGGAGGCCGTCCCGTGGACAGCATCTCCTTTGCCACCGCTCTGGTTGTCGCTGCTCCCTCCAGCTGCGATGAAGTCATCGCCTCCTCAATGAGCGATCGAATCAGGAAGCGCCCCTGACTGCCGGAGCCGTCCATCCCTTTGATCGCACCGGCAGCCTCCCGATCGATGAAGTGGAGGCGACGCTGCATCGAGTCAGTCAGCGAAAGCATAAAGTGCATCTGCGCACCGTCGACCAGGGGCAACCGTTTGGCGATGCCCGATCTGCGAAATCTGATGGCCAGCCACCACTCCTCAGACGTCAGACCGGCCGGCGGAGTCCGGTGCCTGAGCTTGTCCCAGTGCTCATACACTCCATTGACCTCTGGCCCCAGGTTGGCCGAAAGGATCTTGGATAGCTGATCGTGATGATTCATCAGCATCTCGCTCACCTGAGGAGCTGGGACCGGCAGTTTCATGTCAATTTTCTATAAAAAACATATCGCTTTTTATAGCAAACTCAGAGCACGGACGCCAGCACTGTTGAGAGAAGAGTTGAACGCATCACTCTTTATTTTTCAATGACTTATATTACATCAGCCCCGAATCTTCGCTTCTGACCCGTTCTCAACCAGCCCTGGAAGACACTGGTAACCCTCCTTGCCGACCAAGCACCAGGACCGAGCTGAACGGATCGAGAGAAGTCCGAGGGCATGGATCCAACCCGCTCAGCTCACTCGGAGTACCACCGTCACTGGCGGGAGTCCGCGCCGGCCGGAGAGTCGCGCTACCCAGTACCCGCGGCACCCAATCCGCCACCCTCCCCATCTATGCACCCGATAGATGACCGGACTGCCGGAACAGAGCCGCCGTCCCAGATACGTCAGCTCTTGCTGCCCGCACCAACCTTTCCTCAAACGGAAGAAGTACGGCCTCGATATGAGCAGAGATCAAGCGAACTGCCATCAAGTTGATCTGCAGGAAGCCCCTGTCTCTCAGGAGCTTGCCCGCACGACCCTCCGCCTCAACGTTTGAGGCGCATATGACGCAGACAAAAGCATAGGTCAGATCGGACTCTACAGTCCGCCCTTCAGACACCTCAAAGCACATCACGTAAGGAAATCGCCTGTGCATGGACTTAGATGAACTCCCCAAGGATTTGGACAGTTGTTCACCTGGGAAGAACAGCAGCCCGGTGACGGTGGTGACCTTTCCATTCGAATCTGCTCATTGCGTCGGAACGGTCAATCGAGCCATACGCCGCGTACTACATCAGCGTTACAGGCCGCTAGCTTCTACCAGCTAAGCAGCATCAACCAGAACTTCAAGGATGGGGCGATGGGCCCGCCTCACCATGCCGACGGTACTCCTCCCTCCAAACGTCGAAGAGATCCTCACACCCCACCAGTACTACAGAGTTCGAATGTATGCATACCTGACCCGCAACCAGTGAGCGCATGTGGATCCTCCCTCCTTCCAGATGCCTCCGCGACAGTTCCCGCCGCCAGACTGATGGCGCCGGCCCCGTCTCTGCTGGCCGAAGAGCCAACTCACCCGCGACATCCTCCACGGTGGCCTCGCCTAGGATGGCGTATGTCGCTTGGGGCTGCACCCCAATGCGCCTGGTAGATCGACCAAAGACATGGATTGGTTCCGGAATTTCCAACTCGATGATGGCTCTATCCGGCTGTTCAACGATCCTCCAACCCGCAAACTCCGAGTGCTCGTCCGGCGTACCTCTGAGGATCACGCCCCACAGATTGTCGGCCAGCCGCTCGTTGACCGTCGGGGACGCTCGACACTCGATGACCTCCCTCAGATCGGCCAGTGCCTCAGCAGAGCTCAGCCGGACTGACGGAGTGATAGTTGGCAGATCCGCATGACCAACATCATCCGCTCGAACAGGATGGGCTGAAAACGTCACAAGTAGAACAACTGATGTCGCGATGGAAGAGCGGATGTAGCTTCGCATGCGTGGCCCGGCTTCAGTGCCTTGAGTGGAACTCGGCGGCGCATGTCTCATCCATGACCGCCTCCTCAAGGATGCTCCGCCCTGCGGGGCATCGCCATGAACAAAGTTGAGGAATCAACCCGTCAATTACGGAATCAGCACTCTTTGGGTGCGCTCGAGACGCGCTTGTCGCAGTGCCCCACGGCCGGCTCATACCAGAGCTGCAAACAGATCCGGTCCAATCAGCCCTCGGGATTGGGTACAGACTCCTCCCAGGTCAGGCCATGGAACGCAGGACAAGAACACTGCGCATCAAATTCGATCAATCTCTATGGAGCTGATGGGCCGGCCCTTCGATCATCGCCCGTCCTGAACGAACTGGAACATCCATCCATGAAGAACAAGCAGTACAGCGACAAGTGGCAGAAGCGCTTCGCCTTCTTTGAACAGCATGGCGCTCCCAGCGACCCGGGCTTCCGCCCCGCACTGAAGGCACTCCCCAACTGGCGCGACCGTAATCTGATTGCAGTCAACCGGTGGGTGCTCTTCTTCGCACCGATCTACATGGCAACCCATGGCCTCTGGAAGAAGCTTCTGAGCTGGATCGCTTTGGCCCTGATCGCAGGCATTGTCTGTGCGATGCTGCCAGATTCGATCGCACCAGTCATCTCACGCTGCATCAACATCGCGCTCTCCATCCTTGCGGCCTTGTCGGTGAACTACGCCTACTACCAGAAGGAGAAGCTTGGCATTCAGACGTGGAATCCCATCGAGGGTCTGCGCTTCTTCTGATAAGGCAGCCACAAGACAGGTATGGCTCGCGGAGCCAGCTCCACACCGCGGCCTTATCGGTGGCATCAGCCAGTGACATCCTCGCCCGGCAACTCAGGCTGCCGGGCACACCCACAGGCGAGGCACGGGCAGAGGCCTGATTGCCGGCTCAATGCCTGACCTTATCCAGGTTCTCCGGCACAGCGTAGCGCCAGAAAACCTGCACAACTTCCAGCATCTGACCGTGCAGGCGGTCATACCTCTCAATCGCCTCTGCGGAGAACTCCGCGTCCCCCTCTTGATTAAGCGGAACAGGCTCTCCAAGCGCGGTAGCCATGTCGATGTAGAAGTACGACATGTCCCCATATGGACGCTTGCTGTCCATCAGCATGACCATCGGGCCATAGGCATGGGTGTTCATCCATCTCAGGAGAGTCAGACTGTCCGGCGATACCTCCACCGTGATTCCATCAGATGTCTCGGCACTCGGAGCAAACTCGTGCTGATGAGATGAGTCAAGGTGATAAATGCCGGGCTCAAGCTTCCCATTGGCGATGAATCTGCCGGCCATTGCTGTCAACACTTCGACAATCCACTGCTGGCCCTCTTCAGTGTCGACAGCAGTTGCGCCTGCTGGATCCGGGCAGATCTCAGCCAATGCTGCGTACGTCTCCAATGCTTCGTCATCCTCCGGATCAGCTGGCACCAGGTAGATGCCGCCCGCCTCCGTTGGATCGAACGCGGGCACCATCAGTGCTCGCATCCTATCGAGAAGCTTTGCGTCGCATTCAGCGACCCATTCGCTTTGATCGCCTACATCAGTCGTTGCGGTCATCGTTCTGTATCCATAGGCCAGCAGGAAGACGACTGCCAAGAAGCCAGTAACAAGCCCAAACAGAAGACCTCTCTGCGCCATTGACGTCCATCCAAATGAAATGAGATCCACCCGCGGCTCGTGCGGGCGGAAGCGGCAAGAGTGCGTCGGCCCACGCACTCACGCTATAGAGAAACTTCGAGAATCCTCATGCTTCGGCGTGCAGGGCGTTTTTCCCAACCATCGGCTGCACGTGATCGCTTCGATGCGGCTATTGGCCCGGCTCAGCGGGCTCGATGTGATCCCGGATGAGACCACGACCCTCAACTTTCGTCGTCTACTGGAGAAGCATTGCCTGGCGGCGAAGATGCTGGAGGCGGTAAATGCGCAGCTTGCGCGCAAAGGCCAGAGCCTGCGCGCCGGCACGATCATGGATGCCACGATCATCCACGCGCCCAGCTCGACCAAGAACACCAACAAGGCGCGCGACCCGGAAATGCATCAGACCCGCAAGGGCAACCAGTGATACTTCGGGATGAAGGCGCACATCGTTTTTGATGAATTCTCCGGGCTAGTGCATCACGTCAAGTGCACGGCAGCCAATGTAAGCGATGTCACGGTCACCGAAGCGCTGCTGCGTGGCAAGGAAAAGCGCGTATTCGGCGACAGCGGCTACACCGATGCCGACAAGCGTTCAGAGCTGTCCAACTGCCAGGCGGTGTTCTTCATCGCCCGAGCGCTCGCAGGCCAGGGCCATTGGCAACGCGCGGGAACGCAAACAGGTTGAACGCTGGGGGAGCTGGAAGGCCAGCATGCGTGCCAAGGTCGAGCACCCGTTCCGGGTGATCAAACGTCAGTTCGGTTACACCAAGGCGCGCTACCGCAGCTGGGCCAAGAACACGGCACAGGTGCTGACATTATTCGCGCTGTCCAATCTCTGGATGGTGCGCCGGCAGTTGCTGCCGACATAGGGATCAATCCGTCCGCAGGTGCCTGGCGGCACCACCAAAACGGCGAAAAATCGCACATCTGGCGCGCCTGCCGGTCGGTGGCTGGGCCGAACCTGGAAATTCAGGACTCAGTGCTTATTGTTCAGACCATCCCTAGATGTATCCGCCACTCTTCGCTGGCGTTGGGTTGTGCTAATTTTTGCTTTCTGGTTTGTTTGTCGAGGCCGCTATGAATTTATAAATTCATAATGCAGATCGCCTGGTGTGGCGGCGAAAAAAACCACATGCAAAATAGCTTCGCCGGGCTCATCATTTCCAACTATGTAGCACTCTACTGAAATGTCGCCCACTTCAGTTTTGTATGCAACGATTAAAGGGAACTCTCCGTACTGGCTGGATATCGGTGGCGCTGACAGCTTGTAGTTTGGCGACAAGTATACGGGAAGTGCATCAAATATTTCATCAATCACAGACCTGCTTAGGTTGAAATTGATAACCAATGAATCCATGCCTCTATTTGACAGGGCTGTTATGAATTCATTTAATTTGGAGTGCTGAGTGATGCTGATTTCTGCGAGCATTTACTCCCCCCTTGATTTTGGCTTTAGGGTTGGTGTGCCTGCACGGGCACCTACATTGGTTAGCTGTCCTCGGGCCCGCAATGTCGCACTTTGGCAACAGGTGCTGTTAGTCCTACCGCTCTCAGGGTATTGAAGGCTACTACGGTCTCGCGCTGTCCAATCTGTGGATGGATGGGGCAATTGCGCCTGCAGGACGGGGATTCCACGCTGCGGTGCGAAGGGCAGCCAGAAATTTACTGCCTTTCGTGCGTGCGATCCCGGACGCCTGGTCAAACACCGGAATCTGCGCGTCCGAGCCGTCTGTTCAAACCCACCTTAGCGTTCATCCAGATGAAATGAGATCCACCCGCATGTTCATGTGGGCGGAAGCGGTAAGAGTGCGTCGGCCCACGCACTCACGCTATAGAGAAACTTCGAGAGTGGCCGGCTCGACCATGGGCCACACTGCCTCTCTTAAACACTCCATTCGCAGCATCCATGGCGCCACTTCAATTGAGCGCATCCGTGCGACCGGAACAACTAGCCCCGGGATTTCCCCGAGGCTAGTCGACTACCGCATGACTGACAACTGCAGGGCCGTGACAACTGGCGCCAAGACGCCCTCAGTCACGCGCCGTCAGCCAAATGCCTTAGGCAGGCCTCAGTACGGCAGCCAGGCATCCCGCCAGGCATAGCCGACGCCCGGGACATAGGCAGCGGCGTTGATGTTGCACCACGCGCCTTCGGGGAACGGGCGGCACGCGTACAGCTTGCCGTCGCTGCCCTTCACCACGGTCTGACCTGGCACATAGCTGCCAATGCCCGCCGGATACAAATGGTCAAAGTCCTCGCCCGGCGTACGGATATCCACCTGGTGAGTGAAGCCTTGCTTCAGGTACACACGATTTGCCGTTGCCGAAGCGACCGGGGTAATCACACCATTGTTCATCACGCCGATGCGTGCGTTGACGGCGCTGGAATTGACCTTCCGGGCCACATAGAGCGGCCATTGGGTTGGAGCCGTCTGGCCCGACGGCAAGGTGGTGGAAACGCGCTCAGCGTCGCCACCGGAGCCATTGAACACACGAAGCTCCACCGAAGTGTCAACCGGCAGTGCTCCACGGGCGATCAGGGCACCCGCGTCCAGCCAGGTCGGAGGAGTGGTACTGCCACCTTCGAACTTGACGTCCATGCAGCTGTAGAAGGCCTCATTGGAATCCGAGCGCTGCCAGGTGTTGTAGATGATGTGCGGACCGGTGCGCTTGGGCAGCGGGCAGTTCAGCTTGTAAGTACCATCGGCCGAGAGCGCGGTGTTACCTAGGGTGCAGAACGCCTCCAGGTCAGACCAACGCAGCTCACTGCCTGGCTTCCAGGTCTCGCGCGTGACATAGAACTTCCACTCACGAGTGGCATGCGGTGCCGCACCCTTGAACTCGAAGGTGTAGCGACCCTGGGCATCCGGACGGATCGGCGTTGTCTGCCAATCCGAGCGTCGCAGATCCAGACCGGTGTAGGTGGGATTGTTACCGCTGCAGAGCTTGCCGTCCGGCACCACCGCCTGGTGGTTACCTGCGGCATCTGCCTGATTGACGCCCGCCCAATCGTAGAAGGCCTGTGCACCACCGGCAGCCTTGGCGGCTGCGCAGGCAGGATTGGTCGGGTTCTCAGGGTTGCCTTGGTAACAGGCATAGACGCGGCTCATGGGCTTGACCATCGTGCCGTGTGCCTGGACAGCACCTGCAGCGGCCAGGCCGCCTAGTGCAAGGGAGACTGCCAGCAGTGCGCGTGAGTTTCGATGTGACATGAAATTTCCGTGGCTTGGGGGATGTCACTGCACAGCCCAGGCCAGTGATTGCCTTCGGAACCTTCAGCGGCCCACAACTGGCCTGCTGCGCAGTGCGGCGAGTCTCGCCACTTGTAGGAAAATTCTGAATACAAAAAATTGAGCTTCCGCTTTCGCGGCCCTAAATGGCCTCAGTACGTGCTCAATCCTTCATCGGCGCGCGGTTTCCGCTGGCCTGCAGACGGCTTGTCGCCAGTAGCCTGCGATTGTTGATGAAGGGTTCTTCGTCGCTGCACAGAAGAGTCGTTGATCCCTGGGCTTTCGCCCAGGGATCGCCGTACAGCCCCCCTCTTACTGGATGTGAATCCCGGTCTCCCAGAGCTTTCCTGGAGAGTTGATCGACCTGTTCGTGAACCAGAACTTGCCTTCCTGATAGCCGTCCAGGTTGAAGTACCGCAGCCAACCGACGATGGTCTGGCCCGGCTGGCAATCGTCCGTATACATCTGGTCGGTGATGCACAGACCATCGGTCCTGTACTCAGCACTGGTTGGCAGCGGCTGACCGAACAGGGATGTCATCGGCGTTCCGCCGTATCCGATCTCCCGAACCACGACCCGCAGCTCGGGACCGCCGTGATTCTTCTGTGTTATCAGCTGCCCCAGCGTGGTCATGTACTCCCAGCCACCTGCATCTGTCGATCCAACCGCCAGCACGGCCACCTGGGTGATCGGCGGCGCAGGTCCGCGCTCACCGTCACGGGCCACGGCTTCCCATCCTTCTGATTTGATTGTTCGACCGACTGAAGTCCCCTCCAGGTGCAGGGAGGGGAACTCCCGTACCGACATGGTCACCTCGCTTGCCATTGCGGGTGAGGTCACAACTGCCAGAACTGCAGCCACGATCAACTTGCGCATATCTGTTCCTGTTGTAGGCAGCGAATGCTGCGCAATTAGCGTAGGTACCCCGCCAGGAACTCGATGCGACCGGATGCAGGTATCGCTATAGAACTTTTTCGAAAATTCGAGCGATGGCGCTATTGGCAAGTAGAGGCTTCGACAGCGTGGTATCGGCGTCGGCCTCTCGATGGCCTGCCTCATCTGCACCGCTGACTATTTTAGAGATTCCTCGATTGAATGCCCCTGACGGGTTCCGGAGAATTCACGATCGATCGGCTCAAGAGCAGATCCTTTGTTGGCAGCACCTTTCAAACGCTGCCCGCCGCCATCTGCTTGTGCCTGATCAATCACAACGGCCCCTGTCCTCAGCGCCATTGGCACGCCGGCAGATCACACGCCCGCCATCATTCAAGCCGCAGCCAGTCTAGATCGAGCCTTCTTCAACCAGACGTCTCGCCAACCCAGGTGTCATTGACCAATGAAATTTGTCGCATAATTCCTGAAGATGCTTCTGGTCGTCAGCATTGGCTCACTGGCCACGCCGGCAAGCGCAACGATCTGTGAGTTCGTGGGAAGCACCGCCACAGATCTCTTTCAGCCCACGTATCCTTTCGGCTCCATTCGCATCCCACCAGGCGAAGCACAACTTCCGGCTGGGAAGCCGCTGTCGGACTGGGTTGATCAGAGAGTGAGCGTGTCCTGCGCAATACCGTCGCAGTTCATGCTAACTGCCATGCTACAAGGCCCGCATGACATCGCAACTGTCGATGTGGATGGCCAGTCCTACAGCGCCGTGTCAACCATCGGTGGCAGCGTTGGAATCGTGGTGCGCTTTACCTTCGCGGATGGCTATCAGCTCCCCATCAAACTGGGAAGCGCCTCCGGCGGTCCTTTGCTACCCGTATCGTTCGCGATCGGCACCAGCGCATATGACATCTCATTCAGACTTGTCGGCATGGGGAATCCTCTGTCCATCCAAGAAGGCCGGCTGGACATCAATCCGATCGCCGACGGGCTGACATTTGTACTGCCTGGCGCACACGACAACTCGGCAGGTGGAAGCTCAGACCTCACCTTCGGCGGAGAACCGCAAGGAGAAGTGGTCTACCAGGTCAACGCTTGTACGTCGTCCCCGACCCCGAGCTCAGTGGATGTCGGAAGCTTCTCACTGGCTGACGCGCCAGAAGTTGGTAGCGCATGGCCCAATGAACAGCAGTTCGGACTCAGCCTGACTTGCCCCCCGAGCGTCAACGTCTACGCTGTGTTTACCGACGCGAGCAATCCCGGCAATCTCACAGACTCTTTGACCCTCACCGATGCAGACGTACCAAGTGGTATAGCGCTGAAACTGGTACAGGACGGCGAGCTGGAACCTATCAAGTTTGGTCCGGAATCGGTGGCTCCAAACGCACTCGGCAGGTTCAAGCTGATGAACAGCGGCAGTGGCGGCTCCATGACAGCACAGTTCAGATCCAGGCTCTATCGAACCGAGGCGGTCATGAATGACGGAGCGATACAAGCGGTCGCACTGTTTACGCTGGGCTATGACTGACTACGCATGATCGGCCCAGCCGCGAGGTGACTCTGCGTCACCTCGTGGCTGCCGCCGGATTGATGTCATTCCGGCCAAACCCGCTGGCTAGGCCACCGTTCCATTGACTGAACGAACGCCACACAAGAGCGCCCAGCCTGCCGGAAATAGAACGAATTCTATCGTCCCCGATCGGTCGAGAACCGATTATTCCTCCCGCTGGTCAACGGCGGGGCCAAGGCCAACAGCACAGCTACACCACAGCGAGTTTTGTGCTCGAACGCACCTTGAGCGTTCATATGGCGCGTTCGAGCTGAAGCTCTGCATTGCCCTGAATCCAGCTATCCATCGGCAACACCCAACTATCTCCACAAAGGAAACAAGCAACATGAACAAGACGATTCTGAGCCTGGCCCTGTCCGCCTCCACCATGCTGGCCTCTGCCGGTGCGATGGCTGCTGACGGCTCCATCACCTTCACCGGCAAGGTGCTGACCGCTTCCTGCCAGATCGAAGGCGGTGACTCCACTGCCGGCGGCGCGATCTCCGTGGCAATGCCGCAGGTCGGCATGAACAACTTTGTCAGCGGAGCTCCGATTGCCCCGAAGGACTTCAAGCTGAAGCTGAAAGGAGCCACCGGCAACTGCCTTAGCACTGGCGAGGTGTACTCCCTCGACATTGAGGACGGCGATGTATCCACCTACGGCAACGTCAAGAATGCCGCCGTCACGACTCCGGCTGAGGGCGTGGAAGTGCAGCTGTCCATGGCCGGCGTGCCGCTGGATCTCAAGAAAGAGGACGCCATCAAGTTCCCGGCAACTACTACCGGTGAAGAAGAGATCGACCTCACTGCCTCGCTCATTGCTCAGGACGCGTCGAAGGTGAAGCAGGGCGAGATCAATGCCGTCGCCAACTTCATGGTCATTCAGAACTGAGATGTATGCGACCACGCCCCTTGGGGCGTGGTCCTCACCCCGCTGCTTTCCTTGAAGGACACCCAATGAATACTCCGACCATTCGATTCCTGCTGGCCTGCCTTATGGCGACGCCGCTTCTGGCGAAGGCCGGTGTTCAGGTGGGGACCACCCGTGTCATCTATCCGACCGACGCCCGTGAAGTCGCAGTGGAGCTGGTCAATCGCGGCACTACCCCGAGTCTTGTCCAGACATGGATCGATGCCGGCGACCCCAAGTCGCGCCCGGACAACATTGAGGGTGTGCCCTTCGTCGTGACTCCGCCGATCACCCGCATTGATGGTGGAATGGGCCAGTCCCTGCGTGTCTCCTATCTGGGCAAAGATGCACCCAAGGATCGAGAATCACTGTACTGGATCAACGTCCTGGACATTCCCGCCAGCCCGAAGAAGGGTGAGGACAATGCGACTGAGGGCCAGCTCTCTGCAAACCTTCAGTTTGCGGTGCGCACCCGACTCAAAGTCTTCCTGCGCCCCAAGGGCCTGAAGGGCTCGCCCAGCGAATCGGTGAAGGCATTGACTTGGCAGCCGTCCTCCCACGATGGCAAGCCCAGTGTGCTGGTGACCAACCCGACTCCCTATTACGTCTCGGTTGCGTTCCTTACGATTCCAGGTACTGGGCGGGTCAACGCCGGCGCCTCGGTACCCCCGTTGGGCGCGATGCACATTGACCTGCCCTCGCCGTTGGCATCGGGCACCCCGTTCGTCGTACGCAGCATCAATGACTACGGCGGCACGGTTGATACGAACGTGACCCCCTAAGCTGCCAGCAGGCTGCACCCGCCTGGCTCGGCCGATATGGGCTGACCACGCTTGAACTTCAGGTACTCGTTACCTGCGCGCCCTTGCGGCGCATCTCCCTCCGGATCGATCGCCGCCCATCGCGCCTCGTAGCCGATGCGCTTCTGCCAAGAGTCTTGCCCCATGCGTATTCAAACGTACTCACCGAGCGTGCGCGCTCGGCCAGCACCGGCTGCCCTGAGCATTGCCATCGCCGGCGCCCTGCTGGCGCCATGGACGGCCATTGCAGGGACGTCCGCGTCTGCTGAGGAAGTCAGCTTCAACCAGGCTTTCCTTGATTCGTCGACCCGTCAGACGGTCTCCCGCTTCGAGCGCGGAGCCTCCTTGCCAGCCGGCGAGTATGCCGTCGATGTGTTTGTGAACAAGACGAACACTGGCCGTCGCCGCCTGCGCCTTGTTGAAGGTGAGCGCGATGTCGAGCCGTGCCTCCCCCTGTCCATGCTCAGCGAGCTGGGCGTCAAGGCTGCGACCGCTGCGATCGAGGCCGGGCAGAGTGCTGAGGAATGCGCCGACATCAGTGCGCTGGTGGCTGAAGCTACAGCCACCCTGAACAGCTCGTCGCTGCAGCTCATGCTCTCGGTACCGCAGGCCGCGCTGGACCGTTCGCCGCGCGGCTACGTGGATCCGTCGCAATGGGACGATGGCGTCACCGCGGGCACGTTTGCCTACTCGCTCAACAGCTACCGCCGGGACAACCCCACCAGCGGAAGCCAGCTCAGCACATCCCTGCGGATGTCCTCCGGACTGAGTCTGGGGGCGTGGCGCTTTCGTCATGACGCCAACTACAACTGGCGACAGGGTGATGGTGGCCACCTGCAGACCATGTCCGCATACGCTCGCCGTGACCTGACCAAGCTCAAGGCACGACTGACCGTGGGCCGCACCAATACGACCGGCGAACTCTTCGACTCGCTCGCCTTCGATGGCGTGCAGGTCAGCAGCGACCCGCGGATGCTCCCCGACTCCATGAACGGCTTTGCTCCGGTTGTGCGCGGCGTAGCTCGCACCAACGCCAATGTGGTGATCCGTCAGTCCGGCTACGTCGTGTACGAAGCTGCCGTGGCGCCGGGCCCGTTTGAAATCACAGACCTCTACGCTAGCGGATTTGCTGGTGATCTGGAGGTGACGGTGATGGAGAGCGATGGCAGCAGCAACCGGTTTGTCGTGCCCTACGCCTCCGTGCCCCGTTTGCTCCGTCCGGGCCAGGCGCGTTACTCGGCCACTGCTGGCCAGCTGCGCAATGTGGGCTATGGTGACGTCACCAGCCAGGTGCGCTTTGTTGAAGGTACCTATCAGCGCGGCCTGAACAACGTGGTCACAGGCTTCGGAGGCGTCCAGGCCACCGACGATGGTAACTACCTGTCAGCGATGGCTGGTACGGCACTCAATACCCGCCTGGGTGCGATCTCCGCCGATGTGACCTTCTCCTCGGCCCAGCTGCCCGGTGACGCGAGTCGTCGCTCTGGCCACAGTGTTCGTGCTACCTACAGCAAGAGCCTGCCCACCACCGGCACCAGCGTAGCCGTGGCGGCCTATCGCTATTCGAGCGAGGGCTACCTGTCCCTGCGCGACGCTGCTGCACTGTCGGCCGTGGATGACGACTTCTTCGGCCCCGGGATCAGCCCCGCGCGTCAGCAGCGTAAGAATACACTTCAGCTCAACGTCACCCAGACTCTGGCCAACGGCTACGGAACCATCTACGCCAGTGGTTCGAGCAGCACCTACTGGAACCGGAGTGGGCGAGATACCACCTTCCAGTTCGGCTACTCCAACCGTCTTGGTAGTGGCAACTACTCCATCTCTGCCAGCCGCACGCGTGATGCGTTTGGTCGTGCTGACAATCAGATCAACCTCAGCTATTCCATTCCCTTGTGGCGTGAGTCGCGCGCGCCCCGTGTTGATCTGCGCTTTGATCGCCGCGAAAGCGGGGATAGCTGGAGCGCGGGCCTGGCAGGACAAGCTGGTGATCGTGGCCAGTTCAACTACAACGCCTCGGTATCCGATGGCGAGACGCAGTCGGCTTCCTGGTCGCTGGGGGCGGGCTACAACGCTCCCTATGCCAGCATGTCGGCCAGCACCAGCCAGTCGGGGCAGTCCAGCGCGCAATCGTTCGGCATGTCCGGCGGTCTGGTCGTGCACCGCGGCGGCGTGACCCTCGCTCCCTCGCTGTCTGAGACCATTGCCATTGTCGAGGCACAGGGTGCTGAAGGTGCCCGTGTGGGTACATTCGGCAAGGTGGATAGCCGCGGCTATGCGGTGGTCAACAGCCTGCGCCCCTACCGCAAGAACACCGTCACTCTTGATCCCACCACCGCCACCGAGCTGATCGAGCTTGAGACCAACCGGCTCGATGCCGTGCCGCGTGCGGGTGCGGTGGCATGGCTGAAGTTCGAAGGTGGCCAGAACCGGATGGAGTTGATCAGTGTTCGCGACGAAGCCGGCGCGAAGCTGCCTTTCGGTGCTGAGGTGTTTGATGAAAGCGGAGCGCTGGTTGGCCAAGTTGCGCAGGGAAGCTTGATCTATGTCCAGACCTCAGCACCCGGCTCAATGCTTACGGTTCGCTGGGGAGACGCCAAGATGAACAGCTGCGTTCTGTCGATGCAGAAGGATCAGCCAATGAATACAAGCTCGAACCAGAACGAGCTTCGATGCCTTTCAACCTCGAAGGATGGCCAGCAATGAAATTTCTCAGCCAAGCAGCGGCGCTGGCTCTTATGGTGCTGTCATTCACCCAGGCCACGAATGTGAACGCGCAGGAGGTCCATATTCCAGAGATCTGTGAGTTCGAGCAGCCTGAGAACCACAACAACCTCTTCAATGTCACCAGTCCCATCATTCTCTACGGCGTGGTCAGAATTGCCTCTGATGATGCCAACATGCCCGCGGGAACACCAGTGAGCGAATGGGTCGATACCAACGTCGGAATTCTCTGCCATGTGGATGGAACATACGACTTCCAGGCAGATATCTACGCTGCAGACCAGATGCCCGTTGTCGTCGACGGCCAGTCATACGTGGCCGGCTCCCTCGCGGGCGCTCATGTCGGTTCAATCATGAAGGCCACCCTTCCCGATGGAACAGTGCTCCACGCCAGCTCAGCCGGCGTTATTGGCAGAGTAACGCTCCCGATCGGCACCAGCGTTATCCGTGTATCGACGCGACTTGTAAGCATGGGCCGCGCCACGCCCATTCCAGAGGGAATCATTGATCTTGGATTCAACAACGCGCATCAAATGAAGATCAATGACGCCTATGACTCACAGTTTGTTGCCGACCCAGTTCCCATGTTTACTCGAATGAAACCGATGGCGACGGTCATCTTTCAGGCAAATTCCTGCACCCCTGCAAACATTCCGTCTCTTGTCGATATCGGCTCTTTCTCCAGCGCCGAAGCTCCTGGCATCGGTAACGCCTGGCAGAACGAGAAGGAGTTCGGCTTCACGTTGACCTGCCCGGCCAACGTCAGTGCGTATGCCGTTTTCACCGACGCGACCAACCAAGGCAACCTGACCGACTCTTTGACCCTCACTGGCGGGGACATCCCCAGCGGCGTTGCTTTGAAGCTCTATTCGGATCAGGGCAATGGCAGCCCGATTTCCTTTGGTCCAGAGGACATTGCCCAAGACAACCCCGGGCGCTTCAAGCTTCTGGATAGTGGTGCGAGTGGCGTTACCGATGAGCCAGTCACCTTCAGGGCAAAGCTGATCCAGGAAGCCGCCACGATCGAAGATGGAATCATCGAGGCCAAGGCGCTGGTGACGCTCAGTTACGACTAGATCTTCGCACCCGTGCAGGGCCCAAGGACATCTGTCGCCACAGATTGCGATGAAGCGTTGGATGAATGCTGCGCAACGGTTAGCAAGGTGGCATAGGAAAGCTAGATGCACGGGAGCATTGATACTCCACGAGCATCACTGACGATGCAATGGGGTGAGAGCTCCCAAATCAGCTGCACTGTGACGCTGCACCAGCAGTCTGAGCAGCCGGGCGCTGACTCTCGCCCGCCCCAGCATCGTGCATCACCTTGCAATAAGGCCAGGAACCATCGAAGCCCTGCGGCATGGCTCAGCTCACGCACGCTGCCATTCGGAAAGTGGCGT